>JAWOHI010000230.1:0-10975 GCA_046485255.1 Bacteroidales bacterium | reverse complement strand
TGGTTGTCGGGTTGGTAGGGTGTGGGGGGCCGGGTGGAAAGCCGGCCGGTGCCGGTTCCGATCGGGCGGATTACGCGATCGCCATCCACGGCGGCGCGGGCGTGATCCTGAAAGAGAACCTCTCCGATGAGCTGGAAGCGCAGTATATGCGAGTTCTGGACAGCGTATTGTCGATCGGCGAGGAGATCCTGAAGGCGGGCGGTACGGCCCTGGATGCAACCGAACAGGTGGTCAGGGCGATGGAGGACTGCCCGATGTTCAACGCCGGGAAAGGGGCGGTGTTCGCGCACGAGGGTCATAATGAGCTCGATGCAGCCATTATGGATGGATCGAACCTGATGGCCGGGGCGGTGGCCTCCGTGCGGAACGTGAAGAACCCGATCAGCCTGGCCAGGGCGGTAATGACCAACTCCAGGCACGTGATGCTCTCGGGACCCGGTGCGGTGGAGTTTGCGCGGGAGCAGGGACTTGAGATCGTGGACGACAGCTATTTCTATACCGAGCGGCGCTGGAACGACCTGCAGCGCGCCATCGAGCGCGATGAGCAGGGCAAGAGCGGCACGGTCGGGTGCGTGGCGCTCGACCGGCACGGCAACCTGGCAGCCGCCACCTCAACGGGCGGAATGACCAACAAGCGGTGGAACCGGATCGGGGATACCCCGGTCATCGGGGCGGGCAATTACGCCAGCAATGCCTCCTGCGCGGTCTCCGGCACCGGTCACGGCGAATTCTTCATCCGCTACACGGTGGCACGCGAAATCGCCGCCCTGATGGAATACCAGGGCCTGTCGGTCCAGGCGGCAGCCGAGGAGGTGGTCCTCAACCGCCTGAAAAACGCCGGAGGCGAAGGCGGCGTCATCGCCGTCGACCACAACGGCAATACCGCCCTGGTCTTCAACTCTCCCGGTATGTACCGCGCAAAGGCGGACAGTAGGGGGAAGCGGGAGGTGGCGATCTTTGAAAAATAGGTTGTCGGTTGTCGGTTGTCGGTTGTCATGCCGAAGAGAATTGGGATTCCTTGCCTTGAAATACAGTTTATAAATTACGATTACTTTTATGCCCATGTTCAAAAGATTCATTTTCTCTGTATTAGCTGGAGTCATTGGCCTTGGGGCCTTTGGCCAGGTCGCTTTGGGTGATCAGCCGCTGCGGATCCTGGCTTTGGGCGATTCGTACACGATCGGGGAAGGGGTCGACGAGAGCGAGCGTTTCCCGAATCAGCTCGGGGAGCTGCTAATGCTCAAGGGCTACCGGATTGAGAGCATCGACATCCTGGCCAAGACAGGCTGGCGGACTGATGAGCTGATTGAGGCCATCGGATCGGCCAATCCTGCGCGGGACTATGACCTGGTTACCCTGCTGATCGGGGTTAACAACCAGTATCAGAAGAAGAAATTCAAGACCTTCCTCAGGGAGTTCCGCCACCTGACCGATTTGGCCATATCATTGGCCGGGGGACGCCCCGACCGGGTGCTTGTGATCTCCATCCCCGACTATTCCTATACCCCTTTCGGTCAAAAGCTCGACCGCCCCGCCAAAACCTCGAACGAGATCCACCATTACAACCGAAATAACCGGATCATCGCCGGTCAACTGGGCGTCCGATATGTCGAGATTACCAAAATCTCAAAGGCAACCCTCAAGGATCCATCCCTGCTGACCACCGACGGTCTCCACCCCTCCGGTAAGCTCTACGGCCAGTGGGCACGGGAGATCATCCGCCAATTGAGCCTCTAAACAGATTGATTATCAGGTCAGTTGTTCGTGTGTAAAAATAATTTACGAATTATGTAATAATTTACGAAATAAGTAAATATCTTTGCTTGACGTAAATTAATTGCTATGATCAAATTCACGGATCAGGAAAAGGAGAACCCGAAGCTCAGGCAACTGAACGAGGCCGCACAGGCCCTGTTTTATCGCTATGGGTTCAGGAAGGTCACGGTGGAGGAGATCTGCCAGGAGGCCTCCGTGAGCAAGATGACCTTTTACAAGTTTTACTCCAACCGGATGGACATCGCACGGTATCTGGTCAACGAGCTGATTGAGAAGGGTTTCAGGGATTATCACGATATTATGGTCTCCCCGATGACTTTTGAGGAGAAGGTCAAGGAGATGATCAAGATTAAGCTGGACTTTTCCGGCTCCGTCAGCCAGGAGTTCATCAACGATTTCATCTCCTCAGGCGACCCGGAGTTTACCGCGATGATCGGAAAACAGACGATGCGGAACTTCGAGCAGGTGCTGCGCGATTTCACGATAGCCCAACAGGCCGGGGAGATCCGGCAGGACCTGAACCTGCAGTTTGTCTTCTACTTTATGAACATGATGCCGGATATTCTTAAGGATGAGCGCTTTAAGATGTTATTTGCCAACCCGCACGATATGATCAGCGAGCTGGTCAACTTCTTCTTCTATGGCATCCTGACGCGTCCCAACCAAACAGGTGATGTGCAGAATCAGGCGTAGGAGCCTCCTGTTGCTACCGGTCCTCCTTTTTTCTATTGTGGGAGCGACTGCGCAGGAGCTGACCCTCTCCGGTCAGGCTTCCCTGCTCCACGTATCGAAGTTTTCCGATCCCTACCGAATGGTGAACGGCTTGCGCTATATCCCCGAGCTTAAGGGGAGCCGGCCATTGAGCCACGGTCTGGCCCTGGAGGGTGAGCTCTCCGCCAACGGATGGCTGAACAGCTCCTTCATAGCCCCGGATTCGGTGGCCATCGACGGGAGCATCAAGCCGTACCGGCTGTGGGGACGCCTTTCGGGGGAACGGTTCGACGTGCGCCTGGGGCTTCAGAAGATCAATTTCGGCAGCGCGATGATGCTGCGGCCCCTGATGTGGTTCGACCGCCTCGATCCGCGCGACCCGCTGCAACTGACCGATGGGGTTTACGGCGCCCTGGTGAAGTATTTCTTCCCCAACAATGCCAATATATGGCTTTGGGGCCTGCTCGGCAACGGTGAAACCAAGGGGTGGGAGCTGATTCCCTCCGTAGGATGGATTCCCGAAGCCGGATTCCGGGTTCAGCATCCCGCCGGACCGGGGGAGGTGGCCCTGAGCACCCATTACCGGCAGATCGACCCTCAACGGTCGATGCCGCCGTTTACCGGCAATCCGCGGGTTCCCGAGTACCGGCTGGGCCTCGACGGCAAGTGGGACCTCGGCGCCGGACTTTGGTTCGAAGGGTGCTGGACCTGGACCGACCTGCAACCCAACCTGATGAACCATACACGGTCGATGACCGTTGGGGCCGACTACACCTGGGGAATCGGCAACGGCCTTACCAGCGCCTTTGAACAGTTCCTCTACTCTGTGGCGGCCCGGCCGCTGGAATCCGGGGCAACCGAGCACTTTTCGGCCCTGATGCTCAACTACCCGGTCAACCTCATCCATTCGGTCAGCGGAATGCTTTACTTCCAATGGCGCGACCGGTCCTGGTACCGGTTCCTGAGCTGGCAGGTGCGTTTCGACCACCTCTCTCTCAACCTCATCGGTTTCTGGAATCCCAATACGTTTGAGATCTTCCGGACAACCGGCAACACGGATTTGTTGGCCGGCAAAGGTTTGCAATTTGTCTTGATCTATCATCATTAAACTCATAACCAATCTCATAATCAATTAATTATGAAAGAGTCTGTAAAAATTGAGCTTAAGGGTCTGGTGAAACGGTTCCCGATGGGAACCAAGGAGTTCACCGCCCTGAAGGGCCTCAGCTTCTCAATGAAGGGAGGCGAATTCGCGGGACTGGTGGGCCCCAGCGGTTCCGGCAAGTCCACCCTGCTGAACATCATCGGGTCGCTCGACTCACCCAGTGAGGGGTCGGCCCTCGTACTCGGACGCGATATCGGCAAGCTGAGCCACACGGAAGCGGCCCGGCTAAGAAATCATCATATCGGTTTTATCTTTCAGACTTACAATCTGTTACCTGTATATACCGCTTACGAGAACGTCGAATTCCCGCTCCTGCTCCTCCGAATGGGAACGGCCGAACGGAAAAAGGCGGTGATGGAGGCCCTGGAGTGGGTCGGACTGGCCGACAAGGTCAAGTCGAGGCCGGCCCAGATGTCGGGTGGCGAGTGCCAGCGAGTGGCCATCGCCCGGGCGATCGTCAAGCATCCCGAGCTGGTTCTGGCCGATGAGCCTACGGCCAACCTCGATGCCGACAATTCCCACCACATCCTCAGAACGATGGTCAAGATCAACCGGGAGCTGGGCACCACCTTCCTCTTCGCCACGCACGACGAGAAGGTGATCGGCTACCTGAGGCGCATCATCCGGCTCAACGACGGGCTGCTGAAATCAGACGAACAGGTTGAACCCATTAACCGGGAGGAGTAAGATGTTAGGATTCAAACTGGCCTTGCGCAACCTTGTGGGCGCCGGCCTCCGTACCTGGCTGAACGTCTTTGTCTTGTCGCTGTCGTATGTCGTGATCATTTACGTCAACGGCATGCTTCACGGATGGGACATACAAGCCAAGACGGATATGAAAAGCTGGGAGGTGGGCCAGGGGCAATATTGGTGCTCCGGCTACGACCCCCTCGATCCGTTCACGCTTCAGGAGAGTCACTGCATTCTTCCTCAGGAGTTTATGCCAATGATCCAAAACGGTGAAGTGGTGCCCGTGCTGGTGTCGCTCGCCTCCTTTTATCCCGAAGGCCGCATCCAAAGCATCCAGCTCAAGGGGATACCCGCCGGCCAGAGCCTGATCCGCATCCCCACCGCATCGCTGGCAGGCGGAGAAGGGGAGGCCGTCAAGGCGGTCATCGGCCGCCGGATGGCCAAATCGAGCCAGCTGAAGGTGGGCGACCTGGTGACGGTCCGCTGGCGCGACCGCAACGGGACGTTCGACGCGACTGATGTGGAGGTGGCTGAAATCTTCAGCTGCGATGTCCCTTCGGTGGATATGGGCCAGATCTGGATCGACCTGGATCAGATGCAGCGTATGCTCGGCGTACCCGGCGAAGCCACCCTGCTCATCCGGGGAGATAAGGAGCCGCCGGCCCTGGCGAGTGCCGGATGGGAGGAGAAGGACCTGGCATTCCTGCTGGCGGAGGTGGACCAGGTGATCAAGACCAAGTCCGTGAGCAGCACCATAATGGCACTGATCCTGCTCGCCCTGGCCTTGTTGGCTGTCTTCGACACGCAGGTGCTGTCGATCTTCCGCCGGCAGCGGGAGATCGGAACCCAGATCGCCCTGGGGATGACCCGCTGGCAGGTGGTGCGCCTCTTCACCCTGGAGGGTGCGATGCACGCCGTCCTGGCTGCCTTTGTCGCCGCCCTTTACGGAATCCCGCTGCTTGCGATGCAGGCCCGCTCCGGGATCCCGATGCCCCAATCGACTGACACGATGGGGTTTGCCATCGCCGAAAAGATCTTCCCGGTGTACAGCTCCGGCCTGATCGTCGTCACCATCGTCTTCATCCTGATCGCGGCTACGGTGGTGAGCTACCTGCCCGCCCGCAGGATCTCCCGCCTCAACCCAACTGAAGCCATTAAAGGAAAAATCCAATGATCCGATTCCTGTTCAAAGGCTTGCTGCGCGACAAGCAGCGCAGCCTGCTGCCCATCATAGTGGTCATCATCGGCGTGTTCCTCACGGTCCTGATGCACACCTGGATCAAGGGCGTATTCGGCGATGTGGTGGATTTCAATGCCAAATTTGCCACCGGCCACGTGAAAATAATGACCCGCGGCTATTCCGATAAGGTCGAGCAACTGCCCAACGATCTGGCGCTGACCGGAGTGGATGACCTCCTTTCCGAACTCGCCGTGATCTCCCCCGACATCCAGTGGAGCAGCCGCATCCGCTTTGGCGGCCTCGTCGATGTACCCGACGAGAACAACGAAACCAAAACCCAGGGGCCGGCCGTGGCCTGGGGTATCGACCTGCTCACACCCGGCAGCCCGGAGGCTGAGCGGATGAAGATCCCTTCATCGCTGGTCAGGGGCCGGATTCCGGAAAGGCCTGGAGAGATCCTCCTAAGCGACGATTTTGCAAAGCGGCTGGAAGTGGAACCGGGCCAGACCGTCACCTTCTTCGGATCCACGATGCTCGGGGGAATGTCGATGCAAAACTTCACCCTCGCCGGTACCGTTCGTTTTGGGACCCAGGCGGTTGACCGTGGGGCCTTGGTTATGGACCTGGAAGATGCCCGAATGGTACTCGATATGCCCGACGCGGCTGGGGAGATCCTGGGATATTTTCCTTCAGGACTCTATGAGAACGACCGGGCCCAGGCGTTGGTTGCCACATTCTCAGAGCGTTACAATGATCAGGAGAACCTCTTCGAACCGATGATGGTCACCCTGCGCGACCAGAACGATCTGGGCTCTATCGTCGACTATATGGATGTGGTGACCGGGATGATCAGCTTCATCTTCATCCTGGCTATGTCGCTGGTGCTCTGGAATGCCGGTCTGCTCGGCGGCTTGCGCCGGTACGGCGAGGTGGGCCTCCGGCTGGCGATGGGTGAATCCAAGGGGCACGTGTACCGCTCGATGCTCGGAGAGGCTGTGCTGATCGGTCTGGTCGGGTCGGTCACCGGGACGGCGATGGCCCTCGGTATTGCTTTTTGGCTCCAGAAGACCGGCATCGACCTGTCGGGGATGATGAAGGGAGCTTCGATGATGCTCCCATCCGTGTTCCGGACCCAGGTCACCGCAGCCTCGTTCTTCGTGGGTTTCCTGCCGGGTCTCTTTGCCACGGTCATTGGAACCGGCCTGGCCGGCATCGGCATTTACAAAAGAAAAACCGCACAACTGTTTAAAGAACTGGAATAATGAAAAAACTGATATTCCTACTGGCCTGCCTGCCGGCTGCCCTGATCGGACAGACCCCGTCGGCCCAGCAGATCCTCGATCGCATCGACCGTAACCAGTCGGCCGACAGCCGGATCTTCACCGCATCCATGATCATCCATACCCAGCGGGGGGCGCGAACGATGGAGATGAAGATCTGGAGTGTCGGCGACCAGAGGTCGTTCACCGAATACCTGGCCCCGGCGCGCGAAAAAGGTACCAAGATGCTCAAGCTGGCCGACCAGCTCTGGATGTACTCCCCGTCGGCCGACCGCACCATCCAGATTTCCGGGCATATGCTGAGGCAGTCGGTGATGGGCTCCGACCTCTCGTATGAGGATATGATGGACGACCGGCGCCTGACCGATGCCTATGATGCGCAGGTGATCGGGCCGGACACCCTGGGGGGGCGCGACTGCTGGGTGCTCGAGCTGAGGGCCCGCTCGGCCGATCTGGCTTATCAGAGCCGGAAGATGTGGATCGACCGTGAACGCTACGTTCCTCTCAAGGAGGAGCTCTATGCGAAGAGCGGGAAACTGTTGAAGCAGACCCTTTTAAGCGATGTGAAACTGATCGGTGGCCGCTGGTTCCCCACGCGGATCGTTTATCAGGATATGCTTAAATCCGGTGGCGGAACCGAGTTCGTCATCCACGAGATCCAGTTCAACGTGCCGATCCCGGAGTCGACGTTCAACAAGGCGATGCTGAAATGATGGCCGGTTACAACCCTCCTGCCTTGACGATACCCAGGATCAGCAACAGAACCAACAAGGTTGCCATTATAAGCATCCCGGTTATAACCAGCCACTTACGCCGCTTCTGCTTTGCTGCCAGGCGGTAGCTGCCCTCGGTGGTCTGGGCCATCAGGTCGGCCAAATACACCTGTAGCTCCCGGTGGAGCGGGTAGTTGGCCGCCCGGATGGCAAAGTATATGAAAATGGTCATTACGGTCAGTACGCCGACGAAAAGTGTGGGGTTATTGATCTGGTAATGACCATTTTCATTGTCAACAAATGTAGTCACCGCGATGGTCGTCATCAGGCAGGAGAGTGCGACGAGCACCAGCCAGGCGTGATAGTGTACCCGGTTAAAGCGGACCTGCGACCGGATGGTTGTAGTCAGGTCGGCGGTTGCCCTGGCTAGCCGCCTGAGGAGTATCATCAGGAATAACCCATAGCCAAGGAACAGAACCGATAATCCGCAGATAATGGCGTGAATGGCCATCCAATGCGGGTTACCCCGGTATCCCTGCAGGTTGAGGATTGCCAGGACGATGGTCGCCCCCTGCAGGGCCATAAAGAGAATCAGGTAAAAGGTGGTGACCAGGCGGTTCTTCCTGATCGTGGTCCGACTTTTCCCCCGCAGCAACTCTAGGTCCGGCGCACCCGGCTCCGGCAGAGGCTCCCGGCCCAACTTCCAAATCCCTTCAATATCTTTTGTTTTCATCATTCAATCGATTGTAAATCCCTGTTTTACCAAAATCTTCCTAAGTTTGGACTTGACTCGCAAGATCCTTACATTCAAGTTATTAACCGTCATTCCTATTACTCCAGCAATCTCCTCGTGCGGGAGCTCCTCCAGGTACATCAGGATGATGGCCCGGTCCACCTCCTGAAGCTGCCGGATCGCATCGTGGAGGCGGGCAAAATCATCCGTCCGGTCTGGCGTGCCGGGATCCGACAGGTTGTACAGGCCGGTTTCCTGTGACAGTTCAATCCGGCTCCGGGCGGCCTTGCGAAAATTCAGGATGGCGGTATTGACCGCGATGCGGTAGAGCCAGGTGGAGCGCCTGGATTCTCCCCGAAACGAATCGAAGGCCCTCCAGGCCTGCAGAAGGATATCCTGGTACAGGTCGCGGAACTCCTCCCGGTTTCGGGTGTACAGGCTGCAGATCCGGAGGATCATCCCCTTGCAGCCTTCCATCATTTCCAGAAACCGGCTCTCCTTGTCGTTCATCCTGATTCGGCGTTTTGAAGGATAGGTTGCTTGAAGATAGCGAATCTTACAGGCGCCGGAAAAAATTTCACCCCAAAGGCAGAAATCTTATCTTAGCCGCAAAATCATCGGAATGAAAAAGATAGCCATAATGGCCGTTCTGGCCCTGTCGGTTTGGGCGCTGCAGGCACAGGATGGCAGCCACCCGCTGCTGGAGAACGCCAGGCGCATCGCGGGGGCCGACCTGATGAAGATCGTGGAGGAGCTTGCCAGTCCCGCCTATGAAGGGCGACTTACGGGTTCACCCGGCTACCGGAAGGCCGCCGAATACCTGGCACTGGAATTTGAATCCATTGGATTGCAGCCTTACAGCCAGGATGGCTATTTTCAGGAGTTTACCCTGCCTTATACGGTCGTTTTACCAGGATGTTCCCTGGTCCTCAAGCGTGGTTCTGGGGAGAGGTCTTACCGCTATTATGATGAGTTCATGCCCGGGAGCACCTCCGCATCGGGAACCCTGACAGCCGAAGTGGTTTTTGCCGGCTACGGGATTACCGCTCCCGAGCTAGGCTACGATGATTACGCGGGTATCGACGTGAGGGGCAAGATCGTCCTGATCCGCCCGGAGGCTCCGCTCCCCCCGTCGGTGGGGGAGGAGGGTTTTAAGCCCTGGCTGACCTATTCGACCCACCAGTACAAGATGAAGAATGCGTTGGACCACGGGGTGGCCGGCATTCTTTATCACTATGGGCCGCTGGCCAATACCAACAACGATTATCACGAGGGGTTGCTGGTCTCGATGGTGGGCAACCAGGTGGTGGCCGACCTCTTTGAGGGGAGCGGACGGGAATATGGTCCGGTGGTTGACGGAATCACCGCCAGCCTGAAACCCAGCTCCTTCCCGCTGGGAAAGTCGGTTACGATTCACAACAATACCGAGCACCATCCGGCGGGTAGGGGGATGAATGTGATCGGTGTTCTGCCGGGCAGCGATCCCGCATTGGCGAAGGAGGCGATCCTGATCGGCGGGCATTTGGACCACTGTGGGATGTGCTGGGAGCTCTGTCCCGGCGCCAATGACAATGCCTCCGGGATTGCCGTGATGCTGGGCGTGGCCCGTGCGCTGGCTGCTTCGGGGCACACCTTTGCACGGACCCTGATCTTTATGGGCATTGGAGGGGAGGAGTCTGGGCTGGTGGGGGCGCGAGAATATGTGGCTGATCCGGCGTGGCCGCTGGATCGCACGACGGGGTTCATCAACCTCGATTGTGTGGGCGTGGGCCCCAACTTCCACGCCGGCGGCGGACTCAGTTATCCTCAGCTGTATGGTCCGATCGAGGCGGTAAACAGGAAATTCTTCGGTCAGGTGCTGGGCGCCTCAGTGATGAGCCACGCGGGCAGGCCCCGGACCGATGCAGCGGTCATCAACAAGGCGGGTGTTCCCAGCCTCAGCTTCTCATCCTATGGCGGACCGGGAGGCTACCACACGCCGGCCGACAACCTTGCCACCATCTGGCCCGAAACCCTCCGGTCCCTGGCCGCTATCCTCACGGTGGCCGTGGCGGAGCTGGCGGGGGGGTAGTGAATGACTGCCCCGCCCATCCTGACTAAAAATCCAATAATTCGTAGCTCGTGTTTCGTCCTCTTTCGTCTGTTTGTTGCAGGATGCCTTTTTCCACCAAATCTTTTATGTCCCGTAAAGCGGTGTCGGTAGAGGATTTGGTGATTTTAGCCCAATTCGAGGTTTGCAATTTTCCTTCAAAATCATCAAAGAGCCTATTGAGTATCAAGCGTTGGCTTTCATTGATGGGGCTATGTTGATGCCGATAGAGGTTGACCGCCCGAGTGGGCTTCTCAATTATCCTTGATGCAGCGCACGGAGAGCCCAAATCCTTGATCCCAGTTGAAACGGTTCACCCCGCCGAGATTTGCCTGAAGGCCCCGGCCCCACGCCAATGGGGAGGTGTCAGACGTCGAGGACCAGAAATTGGCGAAGTCGCCGATGGTGCTAAAGCCGCCATTGACCGAATAGGCACCGCCCGGAAGGGCCCTGAACAAGCTGGAATGGCCAGCCTGGGCTTCAATCGGCCAGCCAAGACTCGATTTGAGTTGGGTGCCGACGTTACCGGAAAAACGCCAGTGAATCTTGTCGGCTTCAGCCGTGCTCATTCCCAGATACTTTTCAAGTGATTTCCATTCGTCATCAGCGGGCAAATGCCAACCATCAGGACACGCTTC
>JAWOHI010000174.1:0-6700 GCA_046485255.1 Bacteroidales bacterium | reverse complement strand
AAAAGACTCAGATCCTTATTAACACAAATGTATTGCAAAAGAGCTGTATATCCGACGGATTCATGAAAATTTAATTTGAGCCCTTTTTGGATTTAATTTTGTTTCGTATTTTTGCGAAACATGAATCAAAAAGGCCCAACAGCTTTGTCAAATACCCCCAAACAATAAACCCAATGAGAAAATTCACGCCGATCCTCATCGCCGCCTTCCTGCTGGTCCTGATCGGAAGCATCGCCT
The DNA here is from genome assembly GCA_046485255.1 of Bacteroidales bacterium. Lineage (GTDB taxonomy): Bacteria > Bacteroidota > Bacteroidia > Bacteroidales > UBA12481 > UBA12481. Next base: position 6,463 of record JAWOHI010000174.1, on the reverse strand, counting down.
TCAGCCCAAAGCCTGAAGGAAACCTGACCAATCCCGGCCGGAACCTCACCACCCAAAGCGGGGTGTGCCCGCCATTTCTGCTCTATGATGAGGAGGGAAACGAGATCAACCCCGTCAAGGGCATCAATGCGGATAAGCCATATTCGACAAGGCAAACCTGCGGGAAATGCCACGATTACGACAAGATCACGCAAGGCTTTCATTTTCAGCAAGGTAAGGACGAGACTCCGGACAAAACATTAACCGACCGGTACCAATGGGTCTCCCATCCGGGCAACTACGGGGGCAACTGGTGCTCCCCCGCCCCCCTATACAGGGCCCTGGCTCCCAAGGAGAACCAGTCGGCGGTGGAGATCGATATGACCTCCTTCGATTTCATTACGGCTTCCTGCGGCGCCTGCCACCCCGGCGGCGGACCGCTGGAGTTTGACCGTAACGGGAACCGGTACGACCTGTTTATGGCGGATACGGCCAATAAGATGAAGCCGCTGGGCGAAAACGGGCTCGATGGCGACTATTTCAAGGCCAACTGGAGCGGCTCGGGGGTGATCGAGGCCGACTGCCAACTGTGCCACCTGCCGGAGTATGATTATAAGGAGCGTAACAAGCAGCTCGAGAAATGGAATTTCAAGTGGGCGGCCACCCACGGCAGCGGCCTGGCCACCGTGAGCGGCAGCGTCAAGGATACCATCCCGGTTGCCGTCCATTACAGCCTGGCCAAATTTGACCAGGAGGGAAAACTCTCCCTCCACCTGGTGAGGGAGATCCGGAACGAGTCCTGCCTGAACTGCCACGCCAAGCCCGGTTGGAAGAAAAGGGGAACCACCTACTCGGAGCGCAGGGACGTCCACCTGAGGGCCGGCCTGAAATGCGTGGATTGCCACGCCGCCGGATCAATGGCAGCCAGCGACCTGATCCGCGGCAAGGAGGTGCATCAGTTCGGCAAAGGAGATGATCCATCCGGTAACGTCCGCAACGACTTGGACAATACCGTCAGGAGCTGCAGCGATTGCCACCTGACCGGCTATCTGGACGCCCCCAAAGCAAAACATAACTGGCTGCCCCCGCTTCACCTCGAGAAAATCTCCTGCCAGGCCTGCCACATCCCGGTTCGCCCGGCCAAGGCGGCCCTGGTCCAGGTAAGCGACGTGTATAACCCCGGCACCAAAATCTCCCCTCCGGGTAAATATATCTGGACCTTCTACGACCAGTCAATGAACTACTGGAACCACTACGGCGAACTGGATATGTTCACCCAGAAGGACCAGCCCACCGATCCCTTCATCCCCACCCTGGCCCGCTATAAGGGGGTCATCTATCCGGTTAACCGGGTGCACAGTGCCTGGCCGGGAATCCATACGGAGGGCAAGCCCGGACTGAACCAGCCCAAAATGGCGGATATCTACCAGATGTGGTCGATGCACCGGAAGGATCCGAAGGTGTACCCGGCACTCGCCCAAATCACGGACGATAACGGCGATGGCATTCCTGAAGTCAATAGGGCCGCAGAGATCGACGCGTTCATCCAGTCGGTTACCACCCACCTGGCCTTCAAGAAATATGACCTCGACGGCAAGCAGGTGGTATGGGTCAACAACGACCGGATCTATTTCTCCGGCCTAGATTACCGGATGATGGAAAAGGAGGCCCACGAGGCTTCCCCCTATGCTTCCGTTCACAAGTTCAGTCACGACATCGCCCCGGCCCGGGCAGCCCTGGGAACCAACGGCTGCACTGATTGCCACTCCCTGGGCTCCTCCTTCTTCTTTGCCCAAACGCTCAAGTATCCCTTTGATGATCAGGGCAATCCGGTTACTGAGCCCCAATACAAGCTGCTTGGGATCTCCGCGGCTATGAGCTACACGGGCGCCCTGCGCGAAAGCCTGGTCAAGCCATTGGTTTATTTCGCACTGGCCGCCTTCATAGTCCTCCTGATCTTCAGGTTGGTGATCGGCAGGGTCAACAGTCAATATTCACTCACCAAGAACCAGTCGAGGCTGATCACCTGGCTGGTCATCCTGGGCATCCTGGGCGCGGGGATATTCACCTTGTTTGCCAAGGAACTCGCACAATATATGTTCCCCAGCCGGATATTCCTGGATTCCACCCACTTTCTCATAGGTGCCGGTATCCTGCTCCTCGGATTATGGGCTTATTTCGATGCGTTACGGGTAAAGGAAGGCAAAAGGAGCAGAAGCCGGATTATGGGCGTATTCATTCTGATCGCCTTAATTTCGGGATTGTTTATGCTGGTTGAATTGCCCATCCTGCCAGTGGTCAACCAGGTTGCCTATACCCTGTTCGACCTCGGTCTGCTGGCCATCCTGGTGTGGTGCATTTGCGGACTCGACTTTTCCAAAAAGGATGCTTTGCCCATCATCTTCGAAAATCAACAAACCTGAACTTCAAAAAAATTCACGGCAATAACCACGAATCAGATCATTTCGTATTTTTGCGAAATAAAAAACAAAGAAGATGGAAGATCAGATCATCACGCGCGATCACGAGCAGCTGGCCCGCTTTGCCAAAGCGCTCGGCCACCCGGTGAGGGCCTATATCATCGAACTGCTCTCGAACCAGTCGTGCTGCTTCAGCGGCGACCTGGCCGAGGACCTGCCGATCGCCCGCTCCACCCTGTCGCAACACCTCAAGGAGCTGAAATCGGCCGGGCTCATCCAGGGAACCATTGAGTATCCCAAGATCCGCTATTGCATCAACAAGGAGAACTGGGAGAAAGCACGGATCCTCTTTGGAACGCTGTTGAATGTGACCATTCAGGTTGCGGATGCGTGCAAAAGCAGCAAATAAGAATCAACTCTAACAATAAAGCAATGGAAATCAAGATTTTAGGAACCGGATGCGCCAAATGCGCGAGCCTGGAAAAGGTGACCCGCGAAGTGGTGAGCGAACTCCACCTCGATGCCACCGTCACCAAGGTGGAAGATATTATGGAAATTATGGCATTCGGCATAATGACCACCCCCGCCCTGGTGGTTGACGGGAAAGTGGTTTTAAAGGGACGCGTACCCAACGCGAACGAAGTGAAGCTATTATTAACCAAATAAGTGACTCATTATGAAAAAGATTGGAATTATCCTGCTGATTATGGCTATTGCAGCCCTGATGCCTGTACGGGCTGTCAATGACTCTTCCAATGGAACCGATAACCCCCAGGTAAAAAAATCAAATCCGGTGGAAGTCTATTACTTCCATATGACCCGCCGCTGCGTGACCTGCCAGACGGTGGAGAAGGTTGCCGAAGATGCTGTCAAAGAGAACTTTAAGGACGCCCTGGCTAAAGGCACCGTCGTGTTCAAGTCGGTCAACCTGGAGGATAAGGCCAACAAGGACCTGATGAAAAAACTGAAGGTTGGGGGCCAGTCCCTGCTGGTGGTCAGCGGATCGGAGAAGATCGACATCACCGACAAAGGGTTTATGTACGCGGTGAACGAGCCCGACAAGCTCAAGTCGGAGATCAAGACCCACGTTGAGAAATTTCTCAAGTAGGGATGGGCTGGCTGCAAGGATTGCTGGAGAACTCGCAGTGGCCGGTTCTCACCGCTTTTATACTAGGACTGATGACCGCTATCAGTCCGTGCCCTTTGGCAACCAACATCAGCGCCATCGCGTTCATTGGCAAGAATATTACCGACAAGAAAAAAGTCCTCATCAAGGGGGTGGTTTATACCTTGGGGCGGGCATTCACCTATACGGTCATCGGCCTGCTCTTCTTTTTCGGACTGGGCGAGGTCGGGCTGTCGGGCTTTTTCCAGCGTTGGGGGGAAAAGATCCTTGGCCCCTTGCTGATCATTATCGGTTTGTTTATGCTGGGGGTCTTGAAACTGAACATACCCGGGATCGGCCGGCTGACCGAGCGGATGGAGGGGCAGGCAGGTAAAGGCTACTGGGGCGTTTTCCTGCTGGGGGTGGTTTTTGCCCTCGCCTTCTGTCCCTACAGCGGGGTCATCTACTTCGTGATGCTCATCCCGATGACCGTGGCTTCGGCCCAGGGACTCTACCTGCCCCTGGTTTTTGCCATTGCCACCGGCCTGCCGGTCATCCTGTTCGCCTGGATGATCGCTTACGCCGTGGGCAGCGTCGGATCCATCTACAACAAGATCAAGGTGTTTGAACTTTGGTTTCGAAGGGTGGTCGCCGTCCTGTTCATCGGAGTTGGGATCTATTTCATTATCACCACGTTGATCTTGTAACATTTTATGGAAACGAAAACAGAGCTAAAAACCCTGTTCTGGCTGGTCGCCATTTTTCTCGGGGTTTTCTTTTTGCCGATAGGCAGTCCTGTCTTCCGGGAAGCAGTGGATGCCACGCTCGACCTGAGCAAATGGTATGCCCGGGAGCACGTGGTGATGTGTCTGCTGCCCGCCTTCCTGATTGCCGGGGTCATATCCGTATTTGTGAGCCAGGGCTCCGTGATCAAGTATTTCGGGGCCAGAGCGAAAAAGTGGGTGGCCTACAGCGTGGCGGCCGTGTCGGGGACCATCCTCGCGGTCTGCAGCTGCACCATCCTGCCGCTCTTCTCGAGCATCCACAAGCGGGGAGCCGGGCTGGGTCCCGCCATCGCGTTCCTCTACTCCGGACCGGCCATCAACATTTTGGCCATCATCCTGACAGACAAGATCCTCGGGGCCGAGATCGGAATCGCCCGAGTCATCGGAGCCGTCCTGTTCAGCGTGGTCATCGGACTGACGATGTCCTTCATATACAGGAAAGAAGAAAGAATAAAGAGTAAAGAACAGCTCAGCTTTCCAGATGTTCCTGAAAAGAGGCCTCTAGGACATACCGCCCTGCACTTTTTCAGCCTGGTGCTGATCCTGGTCTTTGCCAACTGGGGCAGCCCTTCCGAGGGGGTGACCTCCGGCGCCTGGTACTGGATCTGGAGCAGCAAGTGGCTGATAACCGGCTTCTTCAGCCTGGTGCTGGCTTTTTCAATGATCTATGTCCTGAAGATCGCCTGGTGGCAAGTGGTTGCCGTAGTGGCAGTTACCGGGGCATCCGCCCTGCTCTCCAACAGCCCGATGATCCCGATGGTGGTCGGCATCGCGGGAGTCAGCCTGATCTCCCTGCTCGACAGGAAGGATGAGGATAACCGCGAATGGATCCTCTCCACCTGGGGTTTTACGAAGCAGATCGTTCCCCTACTGGCCATCGGCGTGGTGATCGCCGGCTTCCTGCTCGGCTCCACCCACGACGGCACCGCCCTGAGGGGCATCATCCCCAATGAGTGGATCGCCCGGCTGGTAGGCGGCAACTCCATCTTTTCCAATTTCTTCGCCTCCATCGTGGGTGCCTTTATGTACTTCGCCACCCTCACCGAGGTCCCGATCATCCAGGGCCTCCTGTCGGCCGGAATGGGCAAGGGCCCGGCCCTGGCGCTGCTGCTGGCCGGCCCCAGCCTGTCGCTGCCCAATATGCTGGTCATCCGCGGGGTGATCGGAACCAAAAAAACTTTGGTGTACGTCGTCCTCGTAGTCATTATGGCGACCATCACCGGCTTGATTTTCGGAAGTTTAACCTGATAAAATACAGTTTATTATGGGATGTTGTGGATCAAATGACCTAAAGGAGCAGGTGCGGGAACGGTACGGCACCATCGCCTCTGCCGGTTCAACTGGCTGCGGCTGTGGCTGCGGTAGCGAATCGGTTCCCGACTACTCCGTTTTCAAGGACGACTACCAGGGGCTCGACGGCTATGTGCCCGAAGCTGACCTGAATCTGGGTTGCGGACTGCCCACTGAATATGCCAACATACGAGAGGGGGACACGGTCATCGACCTGGGCTCGGGAGCCGGCAACGACTGCTTCGTGGCACGCCGGCTCGTGGGCGAGACCGGCGAGGTGATCGGGATCGACTTTACCCCCGAAATGGTGGCCCGGGCCAGGGAGAATGCGGCCAGGCTGGGATTCGCGAACGTGAAGTTCAGGCTGGGCGATATTGAAAACATTCCCGTGACCGCCAACAAGGCCGATGTGGTCATCAGCAACTGCGTGATCAACCTCGTGCCGGACAAGCATATGGCTTTCCACGAGATAATGAGGGTATTGAGACCCGGCGGCCACTTCTGCATCAGCGACGTGGTCACCGAAGGACTGATTCCGCCCGGACTCCTCAGGCAGGCCGAACTGTACGCCGGCTGCATCGCCGGGGCGGTACCGGTTGAGCAATACGTTGATATCATTGAGAAAACCGGCTTCCGGAACGTGGAAATCCAAAAAAAGAAATCCGTGGACATCCCGGATGCCCTGCTCGCTGAGTTCCTGACCCCCGATGAGGCCACCCTGTTCCGCGAATGTGGCGTGGGGCTTTGGAGCATCACGATAACCTGGTCGATCGAGCGCAAGAGCCACGTCATGTCGCTGGCTGCGGACTCAGGCCTCGCTCTGTTCGCCGGCCTGAACACGATTCCCAAGAAGAGTTTCCTTTCCGAGTACTCGCATCGCCTCG
>JAWOHI010000156.1:0-13137 GCA_046485255.1 Bacteroidales bacterium | reverse complement strand
ACCTGATACCTAATCCCTGATACCTCATACCTGATACCTGACCTTCCTCCCCGTTTTTCCGCTCTCTTACTGGAGTGGTACGACCTCAACCGCCGGACATTGCCCTGGCGGGGTAGCCGGGATCCTTATGTGATCTGGGTTTCGGAGGTCATTTTTCAGCAGACTCGGATCGACCAGGGGATGGAATATTTCAAACGCTTCATCGGGCGCTTTCCGGATGTTGGCTCTCTGGCTTCTGCTTCGGAGGATGAAGTACTGCGCCTTTGGCAGGGGCTCGGTTATTACAGCCGTGCCCGTAACCTGCACCAAATGGCTCAGTGGATCCAGGGTGAGCTAGGTGGACGGTTGCCGGAAGATTTCGAAGGGTTGCTCAAAATGAAAGGCGTGGGAGACTATACGGCCTCCTGCATCGCCTCGATTTGTTATGGCCAGCCGCAAGCGGCCGTTGACGGCAATGTCCACCGGGTGTTGAGCCGTTACCTTGGCGATACAACGCCGATCGGCTCGGTTAGTGGCAAGAAGCATTTCAAGGACCTGGCCCAGTCTTTGATCGCTCCTGCCCGTCCTGGTGATTTCAATGAGGCGATGATGGACCTGGGAGCGACGGTTTGCACTCCGCGCTCTCCTGCCTGTTCATCCTGTCCGCTTGCCGGAGGCTGCCAGGCCCTCCAGCTTGGACTGACGGGTGACCTGCCCATCAGGAGCAGGGAGCAGAAAAAAGTCAGGCGGACTTTTAATTATTTGTTTGTCGCTTCAGCTAATGGCCTGACGATCAGGAAGAGGCAGGGAAAGGATGTCTGGCAGGGCCTCTATGAACTCCCCTTGGCGGAGGGCGAATTGGACGGTGCCGCCCTGGCCGGATATTGGTTTTCCGCTTATGGGTTGGAGGTGAAGGACCCCTTCGAAGTGCGTCGGATCAGGCACGTGCTGAGTCATCAAGTTATCGAGATCCGTTTTTTCAGGGCAGCCTCAGTAAGCCGGGATGAGGACCCGCCTGGCGGGAGTTCCCTCCTTCTCGCCCCCGAAGGGGAGGTGAACCGGTACCCATTTCCACAACCGCTGGCCGAATTTCTCAGGGAAGAGCTGAAGAATTATGGGTCAACGCTTTAGCCACTGGTCCAGCCAGCCGAAAAACTCCCGTTGCCAGAGAATCCCGTTATGGGATGACAGAACCCAGTGATTCTCTTCTGGAAACAGCAGCAGCCTGGCAGGGATGCCCCTCAGGCGGGCTGCATTGAACGCCTGCATCCCCTGCGAGGCCGGAACACGGAAATCCTGTTCCCCGTGAATGACCAGGATGGGGGTATCCCACTTATGAATGAACCGATGTGGAGAATTGTCGTAGCTTTTTCTGACCACCGGATTCAGCGTGTCCCAGTAGGGGCCGCCCAAATCCCAGTTGACGAACCACATCTCCTCGGTTTCCAGATACTTGCTCTCCATATTGAAGGCCCCATCGTGTGCGATAAAGGCCTTAAACCGGCCCTCGTGGTTGCCGGCCAGCCAGTACACGCTGAATCCCCCATACGAAGCACCGACAGCTCCAAGCCGGTTTTCATCCACGAACGGTTCCGCCGCCAGGGTGTCGATGGCTGAGAGGTAATCCTGCATATTCTGGCCACCATAATCTCCCGATATCTGCTCCACCCATTCCTTGCCGAAACCGGGGACGCCCCTGCGATTCGGCGCAACGACGATATACCCGTGGGCTGCCATTATCTGGAAGTTCCAGCGGTATGACCAGAACTGGCTGACGGTGTTTTGTGGACCGCCCTGACAATAGAGCAGCGCCGGATAGGAGCGCCCAGGATCAAAACCTGGCGGATAGATCACCCAAATTTTCATTTGCTTTCCGTCGGTGGTGCCAACCCACCTGGATTCAACCCGGCCCATCTCCAGCTGATCCAACAAGGGCTTGTTGATGAAGGAGATCTCTTCGGCTGCCCCGCTCACTGGATCCACCCGGTACAATTCATCGGGCTTGGACATCGATTGCCGGACTGCGATCAGGTTGTTCCCGGCCGGCTGAACGAGGGTATAGTTATGAATTCCCTCGGTAATCTTACGGATGGAGCCGGTGGCGACTTCATACCTGTAAATCTCGTCGGTGGCCTGAAAATCCGATAGGAAATAGATGTTCCGGCTGTCGGTTGTCCAGGCTGGTGATTGCACATCCTGATCGAACCCGGAAGTGGCCTCGTTCACTGTTCGTGTCGCCAGCTCAAGGATCATCAAACGGTTCCGGTCACTTTCATAGCCATCCCGCTCCATACTCTCAAAGGCGAGCAACCGCCCGTCGGGAGAGAATAGAGGGCTCTTGTCGTACCCCGGCATCCCTTCGGTCAGGTTTATTGTAGTCTGATTTCCTGTATGGTAAAGGTAAAGATCGGTATTGGTGGAGAGGGCATACTCCAGGCCCTCTTTTTTACGGGCGGTGTAAACCAGGCTGGTCCCGTCGGGCGACCAGGCGATCTGTTCCATTCCTCCAAAGGGCCTTACCGGCGATTCCCAAGGCTCGCCGTCCATTATGTCCCTGATATTGACAAGTTTGCCTTTTACGATCTCCCCAATGAAAATGTGCGAAAAGGAGTCCACCCACTCATCCCAGTGACGGTACATCAGGTCGTCATAGATGCGGGCATTGGCCCGGGCCAGATCGGGGTGCCTCTCGTGCACACCTGGCTTGACCCTGACCGGTTTGGTGAAGGCGATCTTTTTTAGGTCGGGGGAGTAGAGGTAGCCGGTGATGCCGCCTTCTATTGAGGTGATCTGCCGGGCTCCGGTGCCATCGGGATCAATCTCCCAGAGCTGACTAGAGCCTGATTTGTTGCTTAGGTAATTGATTTTCAATCCATCAGGTCGCCAGGATTCACTGTTTTCATTCTCCGGGGTCCGTGTCAATTCCCGCTTGTCACCACCTTTTACCGGCATAAGGTAGAGGTCGCGGTAACCCCGCCCCTCTTCCAGGTTGTAATAGGTGATTCCAAACAGGATCTGGTCGCCGGAAGGGGAAACACTTACTCCGCCCAATCTTCCGAATGACCAGAGGGTTTCCGGGGTGAGGCGGTTGGAGGAGAGCCTGACCGGCTCGGGCCGGTAGGTGCCATTTTTTTCTTGTTGTCCGCACGCTGATAGCAGGATGGCCAGCAGCAACGGGAGGTGCCGGAGTAAAGGCGACATAGTAGATCGTATTGAATGTTAAACAGTTACCTCAAGGGTTTTTTGTCATCAATCCGGTTGAGGCCTTTGATAGCCAGCGGGAAGTTGGGTTTGAGTTCCATTGCCTGCTGATAGTCGGCCCGTGCCTCCTTCAGGTCGCCATTGAGTTCGTGGCTGAAACCCCTGTTATACCAGGCATCGGCATATAAGGGATCCTTTTCAATGGCCAGGGTGAACCACCTGATGGCGTTCTTGAAATCATTCCGGTACACCATCTCTATATAGCCCCGGTTGTAGTAGGGGGGCGCCTGGGTGCTGTCGATGGTCTGTATGATGAACTCATACTGCTGGTGAGCTTCATCGAGGTACCCGTGATCCTGGTAATAGAGCCCAAGCAGGTACCGGGCTTCGTAGCTCACAGGCTCCAGGTCGATGGCCGACTGGTAATAGTGAATGGCCAGGTCATCATTTCGTGCGGAAAAGATCTTGCCGGCTTGAATATAAGCCGCATAGAAATCTGGCTCCTTGCTAATGGCCATCTGGAAGTTCCGGATGGCACCGACCGTGTCGATCGTCTCAAGCGAGATCATTCCCTGCAGGAAATACATCTGCGCGAGGTTATTGTCAAGGGTGGCCACATCCCGCAAAACAATCTTGGCCAATCCGTACTCCTGGAGGTAGAAGTGCACTTCTGCCAGTTTGAGCATCACATCCGTATTGTTCGGCATCCGGGCCAGGGAGGCGGTCAGGGCTTTCTTGGCGCTGTTGGGCTGCCCTTCCATAATGAAATATTCGGCCTGGTTGATGTAATACTCTGGTTTCAGCGAGTCGAGGCTCAATGCGATAGTCTGATCATTAAGCGCCTGCGCGAAGTTTTTCCTCAGGGCATAAATCCTGGCTCTTCGCGTGAAAAGCTCCGGATTGGTCGGATTATCCCTGATCATCTGATTGAGGACGCTGATACTGGTTGAGTCGGATGGGAGCGTGGCTTCCACTTTGGTACGGGACTCCTTGCTGCCGCACCCGGCCAGAACAATGACAGAGAGGGTGATGAACAGTGACAGGGCCGTCCTTGGAGCGGCCAAATAATTAGCTTTTAGCATTTTGAAGGGCTTCCTTTATCTTTTTGGTCATCTCATCTGCCAGTTCGGGATTATCTTCCAGCAGTGCTTTCACGGCATCCCTGCCCTGGCCAAGTTTTGTTTCACCGTAGGAAAACCAGGAACCCGATTTCTTGATGATGTTCAGTTCCACGCCCAGGTCGATCACCTCGCCGATCCTGGAAATTCCCCCGCCATAAACCAGGTCGAACTCGGCCTTCTTGAATGGGGGTGCCACCTTGTTCTTGACGATCTTCGCCCTGGTCCGGTTGCCGGTCATCTCTTCACCCTCCTTGAGCTGCCCCACTTTCCTAACGTCAATCCTGACCGAGGCGTAAAATTTCAGGGCATTACCACCTGTAGTTGTTTCCGGGTTGCCAAACATCACGCCGATCTTCTCCCTCAGCTGGTTGATGAAAATGACGCAGGTCCGGGTCTTGCTGATATTGCTGGTCAGCTTGCGAAGTGCCTGCGACATCAGCCGAGCCTGAAGCCCCATTTTGGATTCGCCCATCTCGCCCTCGATTTCTGCTTTGGGTGTGAGGGCGGCAACCGAGTCGATGACGATGATGTCGATGGCGCCCGAACGGATCAGGTGGTCGGTGATCTCAAGCGCCTGCTCCCCATTATCGGGTTGCGATACCAAAAGGTTCTCCACATCCACGCCCAGCTTCTCTGCGTAAAAGCGGTCGAAGGCGTGTTCCGCATCGATAAATGCCGCCGTACCCCCCTCCTTCTGCGATTCAGCGATGGCGTGAAGAGCCAGGGTGGTCTTTCCGGAGGATTCCGGACCGTAAATTTCGATCACCCGGCCCCGCGGGTAGCCGCCTACCCCCAGCGCGATATCCAGGCTGATGGAGCCCGAAGGGATAAAGGGGATGTCCTCGATGGCTCCATCTCCCATACGCATAATGGTTCCCTTGCCGTAGCTCTTTTCAATCTTTTCGAGGGTGAGCTGAAGGGCTTTCTGTTTTTCTTTCTGAATCGGATTGTCTTTTTCCATTTGGATTTTAATTAGCTGGTATTATGGATGCGGATAACATGCAAAAATGGAAAAACCGGCTCAATTTTCCATAAGATTAATCACCTGGCCGGAGTGGTTCTTTGTGTCCACCTTGTCAATCACCTTGTCAATCAGGCCTTTTTCGTCAATGATAAAGGTTGTGCGAATTACGCCCATATACTCCCTCCCCAACATCTTCTTTTTGCCCCAAACCCCGTAGCTGGTAGCAACCAACTTGTCGGTATCAGCCACCAGGTGAAACGGGAGGTTGAATTTACCCCGGAACCCGGCGTGTGACTTCTCGCTGTCGGGGCTCACCCCGATCACCTCATACCCCTTTCCGGTGAGTTCTTCGTAGCCGTCACGCAGGCTGCAGGCCTCCTGGGTGCAGCCCGGGGTGTTGTCTTTGGGGTAGAAGTAGAGTACAATTTTCCTTCCCCGGAAGTCGGAAAGCTTTTTCTGCAACCCGTCAGCGCCGGTGAAGGCGAAATCCGGGGCTTGATCGCCGCTTTTTAAAATGGTCATTTTCTGGATCTTTTTAATTATTAAGCAAATATATCAACTCATTACGGATTCAATTAATCTGGGCAGGTCAACTTTATTAACAGTCCGAGTGCGGATTGTTAATAATTTTTTTAATTTGGCAATCCTTTTAAACAAGCAATGGAAGGAAATGTTACGCGCCGGGATCCCCATTCCCGGGAATTTGCCGGTACCGGCGAGGAGCAGACCCGGTTTCTCGTCCTGCACAACGATGAGGTGAACACATTTGGTTACGTGATCGATTCCCTTATTCAGGTTTGTGGGCACGATTCGCTTCAAGCTGAGCAGTGCACATTTATCACACATTACAAAGGGAAGTGTGAGATAAAGAGTGGCGAATTGTCTATCTTGGCACCGATGAAGGATGGTTTAAAAGACCGCGGCCTTCTTGTTTCAATAGACTGATAATCAGATATGTCACTATTAGGAATCTTCCTGATCATTTTGGCGGGGATGCTTTTATTCCTGCTGGAGATCCTGGTTATACCGGGCATAACCATTGCCGGCATCGGTGCCCTGATCCTGATGGGACTGGCCGTTTACCTGGCCTTCAGTGCCTTCGGGGCAGGCACTGGTTTGGTCGTGCTCTTGATCGTCCTGGTCCTGATCATTCTCCTGATCCTTTTTGCGTTCCGGGCGCGAACCTGGAAGCGGGTCTCCCTGGCAACGGAGATCGGATCGAGGGTTTCGGAGGTGACCGGGCGGGGTATTGAACCGGGGGATGCTGGGGTAACGATAACCCGGCTGGCGCCGGTTGGCACGGTTCAGATCCGCGATCAGCGTGTTGAGGCGCACTCAGAGGGGCCGTTCATTGATCACCAGACTGAAGTGGTGGTTATCCGGGTTGCCCCGACCTATGTCATTGTCAAACCTAAAATGAGTTGAATATGGAAGCGAACATGATTTATCTTATGGGGATCATTGCGGCCTCGATCATTGGCCTGGCGGTCCTGATGTATGTGGTGCCGCTGGGGCTCTGGTTCCAGGCCCTGATCAGCGGGGTGAGGGTTTCACTGATCCAGTTGATTTTTATGCGTTGGAGGAAAGTTCCGCCCAGGGTCATTGTCAACGCACTGATCACCAGTACGAAGGCTGGGCTGAAACTGAACCGCGACGACCTGGAAGCGCACTTCCTGGCCGGCGGCCATGTTCAAATGGTGGTTAACGCCCTGGTTTCGGCCGACAAGGCCAATTTGGGGCTCGACTTCAAGATGGCTACCGCCATTGACCTGGCCGGGAGGAATGTACTGGAGGCCGTGCAGATGTCGGTCAACCCAAAGGTGATTAATACCCCGCCCGTCAAGGCCGTTGCCAAGGACGGGATCGAACTGATCGCCAAGGCACGGGTCACGGTGAGGGCCAGTATCCGCCAGTTGGTTGGCGGAGCAGGCGAAGAAACGGTCCTGGCGAGAGTTGGTGAGGGGATTGTATCCTCGATTGGTTCAAACGATTCCCACAAGACCGTTCTGGAAAACCCTGATTTCATTTCGCGGGTGGTATTGGAGAAGGGTTTGGATGCGGGCACCGCCTTTGAAATCCTGTCAATTGACATCGCCGACATTGATATCGGCAAGAACATTGGCGCCGAGCTTCAGATCGATCAGGCTAATGCTGACAAGAATATTGCCCAGGCGAAGGCCGAGGAGCGACGCGCTATGGCTGTCGCCCTGGAGCAGGAGATGAAGGCGAAGGCCCAGGAAGCCCGTGCAAAGGTCATCGAAGCCGAAGCACAGGTGCCACTGGCTATGGCCGAAGCGTTCCGTGCCGGAAACCTGGGGATAATGGACTACCTCCGGTTCAAGAACATCGAGGCTGATACCGCGATGCGGAGCTCGATCAGCGAACCTCCCCAGACGAAGGGAGGGAGGAAGGAGTAGGTGTCAGGTGTCAGGTGTCAGGTATCAGGTGTCAGGTGTCAGGTATCAGGTTCTGGGTTCTTAGTTCGGAGTTTTGAGGTTGACCTAAAACCTGAAACCTGAAACCTAAAACCTGACACCTTGTTTCTTTAGGATATTTGTTTATTTTTGCCGGGCGTTTTTTGGAGAGATGGGTGAGCGGCTTAAACCAGCAGTTTGCTAAACTGCCGTATGCGATTAGTGTACCGGGGGTTCGAATCCCCCTCTCTCCGCGAGGTGGGTGTGGGTGTGGGTGTGGGTGTGGGTGTGGGTGTGAGGGTTGTTACAGTTAAGAAATACTATGTTTGATTTTGAGAAGTTGGATCTGTATCAGGAGTTAAAGAAGTTAAACTTTCTGGTATACAAGAAGATCAAAGCGATCAGTGATATTGATCCATTCATTATCGATCAATGGAAGAGGGCGAGCTTGAGCAGCGTCCTGAATCTGGCTGAGGGTACTGGCCGGATGACATCAAACGACAAGAAACATTTTTACACCATTGCCAGGGGTAGCATTTTTGAGTGTGCCGCCATTCTGGAGCTGATCCATGAGCTGGGAGGATTGAACCGGAAAGAATATGAAGAACTATACGAAGGCTACGAAAAAGCTTCCAAAATGCTTCTCGGAATGTATCGTTCTCAATAATCCACACCCACACCCACACCCACACCCACACCCACCTCGGGGTGTAGCGCAGTCCGGTTAGCGCACCTGCTTTGGGAGCAGGGAGTCGCAGGTTCGAATCCTGCCACCCCGACAAAATGTGGCTGTCTCGTCAAGGGGCAGCCACATTTTTTCATTATAATAGCGCTTTACTACTTGATGAGTCGGGAGTCATATCCCCGATTGTTATTCAAAGGCCTCGAAGAAGGGGGAATTCATCTGCTGTAGAGCCGTTGACACTCAAAACAGCCATTCCGGATCAGTTTTATTAACTCTATTGCACCTCTACAAAAAATTGTGGTGGATGTTCTAATAATTAATTTAACAGTACAAAAAAAATGTAAACGTCAATAAATGAGTATATAAAACTAATGATAAACACTACAACCAATTTTTCGACTTCAATGTCTTTTATCGTATCATTCTACATCTATCCAGTTTGTTTCCAATTATCTTTGCTATTGGTACCAACTTCTGAATTTAAACCAACCCATCACCGTTATGATCCCATTCAAGCGGGCAAACCAGTCAATTGAGCTGATTGACGGTTTCATGAACACCATCGACCAGGGGATGCTGATATTCAAGGAGGGAATCACTAACTACCTCTTTGGCAAGCGCGAAAGCTTCATTGATAATCTCCGGACTTTGAGCAACCTGGAAACGGAGGCAGACATCACCAAGAGGAAAATCGAGCAGCTGCTCTACACGCAATCCCTGATGCCGCAGCTAAGGGGGGATATCCTGAGGCTCCTGGAGGACCTGGATGACATCATCGATCTGGCCAAAACGAACCTCTACCAATTTGACGTGGAAGTGCCCTTTATTCCGACCGAATTAAACCAGGACCTGATCAAGCTGGCCGAGCTCTCTTGCAGCGCGGTTGAGTCGGTCATCCCTGCTGCAAGGGCCTACTTCAGGGATCCCGAATCGGTGAAGGAAAAAATCCACCGGGTTTACCTTTACGAAAAGGAGGCGGACAAGGTGGCCGATGCCATCAAAAGAAGAGTATTTCAGGAAATGCCAAGCGTGAACCTCAGCGAGAAGTTTCATTTAAGGTATTTCACGCTGCATATCGAGAACCTGTCGGATGCGGCTGAGCGGGCGGCTGACCTGCTGGCAATAATGGCGATTAAACGGACTGTCTAATAGATTAGTGTAGATGTTATTCGCGGTATTCCTTACAAGCGGACTCTTCCTGGGCTGGTCGCTCGGCGCCAACGATGCGGCCAACATCTTCGGAACGGCGGTGGGATCCAAGATGCTGCGTTTTCGCAAAGCCGCCTTTATCGCCAGCATATTCGTCATATTGGGGGCCGTTTTCCAAGGACGTGGAACATCCGAGACCCTGTCAAGCCTCAGCTCCGTGGATGCCCTCGGCGGCGCTTTTACAGTTGCCCTCTGCGCTGCCCTAACCGTTTTTGGAATGACCCGCAACGGCCTCCCGGTTTCAACCACCCAGGCCATCGTGGGTGCAATCATCGGATGGAGCCTTTTCACCGGCAATAAAACCGACCTGAACGTCCTGGCCAAGATCGTGGGCTCCTGGGTTTCCAGCCCCGTGCTGGGCGCCATATTCGGAGCCCTCCTGTTCCTGCTGCTCAGGCAGGTGCTCAGGCGCCTCAAACTGCACGCGATCAAGCTGGATTCCTATATCCGGATCGGTTTGATCACGGCCGGAGCTTTTGGTGCATTCAGCTTAGGTGCCAACAACATAGCAAACGTGATGGGGGTGTTTATTCCCTCGGCACCCGACCTGACCCTTGATTTCGGACTCTTTACCCTCGACGGAACGCAACTGCTTTTCCTGCTTGGAGGACTCGCCATTGCGGTTGGGATATTTACCTATAGCCACCGGGTAATGAACACCGTTGGGAACGGAATCCTCGCCTTGACCTCGGAGGCGGCCATTGTCATCGTCCTGTCACAGGCCCTCGTCCTCTTCCTCTTCTCCTCATCCTCCTTCGCCAACCTGCTTCATTCGATCGGACTTCCGTCCCTTCCGCTGGTCCCGGTGTCAAGCACCCAGGTGGTGATCGGCTCACTGCTGGGTATCGGTCTGGTCAAGGGAGTGAGGGAGCTTAACTTCCGAATGCTCGGCGGGGTGGCCCTGGGTTGGGTTTTGACCCCGCTGATTTCGGGCCTGATTACCTATTTCGCACTCTTCTTCGTGCAGAATGTCTTTAAACTGCAGGTATCCGGGCTGGCCAGGGAGGCCGCTGCTCCTTCCCAATTGAAATTCCCGGGCGAAGCCATCACCAATATCGATCTGGTTCAGCCTGCCATCATTGCGGTTTTTGTCATCATAATCATCCTGTTGGCTTACTTGCTGATCGGCCAATGGAAGCAAAGGAAAAAGGCGGAGGACTCCCTGCACGCCCAACATGAAGAGATCTATCGCTTTCGAAAGACCCTAAATGAGCTGGAAATCAATACCGTACAAAAGGAGAATGAGCTGTTGAACACCAAGCTGGAGATCAAGCGCAAGGAGTTCATAGGAGCAGCCCAGAACATCGCACAGCAAAAGGAGTTCCTGGAGAACCTGGCCGACCGGATTGAAAAGATTCCGGCTGACAAGGAATCCTCAGAAGCGATCACTGCGAGCCTGAGGGACCTCCTCTCATCCGTTCGCCAGAAGATGAGCTTTACCGACGAACTGACCCAGTTCTATGTACAGATCGAAAAGGTACACAAGGATTTCAGGATGAAGCTGGAGACTGCCTACCCCGACCTGACCCCACAGGAACATAAACTGGCGATGCTGTTGCGGCTGAACTTTTCAACCAAGGAGATAGCGTCCCTGATGAACATCGCTCCGAAGAGCGTGGAGATTTCCCGATACCGTCTGAGAAAAAAGCTTAAACTCAAGCAGGGAGAGAGCCTGACAAATTATATAAACAATCTTTAAACTCAAGTACAATGAAGAGATCTAAACTTGTCAAAACCGGAATGGCGGCCCTGTTTCTGCTGTCGTTCGGGACTGTTTTGTGGGGACAGGTCAACGACACCGTCCGATACAACCGGTATGGTGTCCGGGTGAACCGTAACCCATTGATTGCCGAGGAGCGGAACGGGATACTGACGCTCGAGAGCAAGGACCAGAACTATCGTGTCTGGTATGACGTGCGGGTTCAGGTTGATGGCGCTAAATTCTTTGGGGACACCTACAACGAGATTGGGGACGGCACTTCGATCCGCCGGGCCCGGTTCGCCGTGAAGACAGAGTTCGCAAAAAAATGGTACGCCGAATTTGATATGGATATCTCCAATTCGCAGCTCGAATTGAAGGATGCCTACCTGCAATACGCCATCTTCGATGGCCTCGAGGTCAAGGCGGGGAACTTCAAGGAAGGTTTTTCGATGGAATCCACCACCACCTCGAGGTACCTGACATTCATCGAGAGGCCGATGGCGGTCAACACCTTTGCGCCCTCCCGCCACGTCGGGGCGGCGGCCACTTTCAGCAAATTTGGGATTTTCGGAATGGGGGGTATTCATTTCCAGCGTGTTGATGATATTGAGGAGCGAACTTACTCCCTGGACAACAACAAGGATTTCGGGATGGATGAAGGGATCTCCCTGACCGGTAAACTCGTAGCGATGCCTTTCCACGATGACCCCGACAAGGGCCTACACTTCGGGATTGCAGGATCCTACCGTGAACCGAAGACCGACTCGGAGATCGCCGGGGCACTCCGTTACAGCACCCGCTCCCTAACCTCCATCAACCGGAAGAAGTACATTGACACCGACCTGATGGGATTCATCGATTATGCTACCCTCGGAGGGCTCGAATTTGCCGGATACTATAAGGGCCTCCGCTTGCAGGGTGAATACCTGATGAGCGATGTCCACCGCCTGAACGATCTGCCAACCGAGAAGTTCAACGGGTTTTACGTGTTTGCCAGCGCTCTGCTTTTTGGAGGCAAGTACAATTACAACACCAATGAGGCCGAATTTACCCAGCCCCGCAGGGGAAAAAGCTGGGGCGACGTGGAGCTCTCCTTCCGCTATGACTACCTGAGCCTCAACAGCAGCATGGACGGGATTATGGGTGGTGCCGGCGAAGGCTACACGGTTGGGCTGAACTACCACATCAACAACAATGTCAAGATAATGCTCAACTATGCCTACCTGAACCACGACCGTTACGCCAGTGGCAAGAACAAGCTGTTTGTCGGATATGACGAAAACGGCAACCTGACCCGCAACCCCAAGCTGGTGGTTGATGCTCAGGGCAAAGCAGGCGAGAATTTTCATATGCTGGCCATCAGGTGCGAGGTTGATTTTTAAACATTCTAAAAAAAATTACCATGAAATTGAAAACTGTTTTATCAGCCTTGGTCCTCACCGGACTGTTTTTGAACGGCTGTGTCAAGGATGAGGTTTACCAGGGGCCTCCGGTCATCTCCAACCTGGTACTTAATCCCCAGGCTCCGGGGCCATCCGACCTGGTAACGGTTACCGTCAAGGCTACCGATATGAACGGAATCGCCAAGGTTACCCTGTATTACAAGGTCGAGTCGGGTGATTTTACTAGCGTGGATATGACATCTGCCGGTGAAAACCTCTTTACGGGACAAATCCCTTCGCAGGATGCAGGGGTTACCGTCTCCTACTACATTGAGGCTGAGAATATCTCCGGTAAAAAGACTTATCATCCTGCCGGAGCGCCCGCAACCACTGCCGCTTATACAATTGGGGCCCCGTCGATCGTGATCAACGAGATCTATTCGCGCGGGGTTCCTGCCGACCCCGACTGGGTTGAGTTCT
>JAWOHI010000085.1:0-3123 GCA_046485255.1 Bacteroidales bacterium | reverse complement strand
CGCAGCTTAGAAGGCTGCTGCTCTATCCAACTGAGCTACGAGACCAAAATGGAGTGCAAAGGTAAGGCGTTTGCTTGAATATTTCAAGCCCCGAAAACCCGTTCCGCCTGATCGATCAGGGCGTGCCGGTGGGGTTTCGGGAGTCTTCATTGAGCCTTTTGGTCAGCAAATGGCGCCCGACAGCCTGCAGTCTTTCTTCTGATTTCCTCAGGATCTCCTCGATGCCATCCAATCCAACCGATTCCAATCCGGCCAGTGCTTCGGCCGCCTCGATCCTCAGTTCTTCCTCCGGATCCAGGATCCCGCGCAGGAAGTTCGCTGCATCTTCGCTGCGGATTCTGGCGATCGATTGAATCACCTGAATTCTATTTTCTTGGTTTTCAATGCCGTATCTTTCAATTAAGAGTGGAAGAGATTCCGTTTTCCTGAAGTGGCCCAGGGCCATCACCACCTCCTTGCGGATTTCGGGGTTCTCGTGGTAAAGAAGGGGAATCAACTTCCTGTACGACTCATCCTGATCGAAGGCCCGGGCCATCCGGATGCAGAAAATGACAACCGATTCATTGGCAGCGTCCAACCATCGGCCGAAATCAGGAACAGCCACTCCCCCGCCGTGCAGCAACTCATAAACCTGGAGCTGCTCCCACTCGGTAAAGGGCTTTTTCATCCTCGAAAGAAAACACCAGGGATCTTCGCGATCGAGCCGGATCAAGGCAAGACGTGCCTCCGTGCGAAGGATCATATTATTGGAATTCAGGCATCGCTCGATCTCCTCAATGGCAACCGGCACATTGAGGACGGCCAGCTCACGGAAACCCTCGGCCCTGACTTTCCAATCGAGGCTTTGGAGCTTGGAGGCCGACTCGTTCCGGAGTCCCGAGCCAATATAGAGTTCTCGCATCTTATTCCCGATCTCCCCCGAAAGGTTGGGGTACAGCTTCATGATCTCCTCGATCAGCAGCTGCTTCTCCAGGTGGGTCATCCCGCCGGTAGGAAGACCTTCTTCTCCCTGCCCCTGCTCCAGGAGGGCTTCGGCCAGGCGTTCCTTCACCCGGTACCTGGCCTTTTCCTTGCGCCTGGCGCTGCTTTTTCTGAGCCACCTGGCGATGAGAAGAACCGCAAAAACCAGCAGGGCTAGCGCTGCCAAGGCAATGGCCAAGTAAATCAGCATCGTTGGAGCGGACTCCTCTTTCTCCATTGCGGCCACTTCCTGTGCAGGCGGTGCGGTCACATCGGCAGCCGGAATGGAATCCGTTGCAGCCACCCCAGTGGTGTCCTCCTTGGCGGGTTCCGCAGCGAGCGAGTCGGGCTCGATCTTTCTGGTGGTATCGGCCAGATTTTCAAGACCTTTCGGAAGTTCCACGACATAGGCTCCTTCAACCCCCACCTGCTTCAGGTGTCCCAACGCTTCCGCCTCGCTGTCGAAAGTGCCGACGAAATACTTGTACCGGCCATCCACAAAATGAATCGCGAGGGGTTCCCTGATCCGAAGGTCACTGCTGATGCGCTCCGCGCTGTATTGGATTTTTGTTGAAGCTACCTGAACCCTGAACACCCCGCGCTCCTGAGAATAGAGCAGCGGGGCGATCGCCAGCAAAAGCAACACGTTGACAATCACGTATTTTAGTGAACAATCGGGTTTTCTCATTGCGTTTTCTTAATGCTCTTTGATCCAATTCACCAAACCCTTGCTTTCCAGAACTTCCATCAGTTTCTCCGGCAAGGGCTCAAAACGGAAAATTCGTCCGCTGAGGTCTATGGTACCGCTGCGCAGGTCGATCGTAACCCGGTCGCCCGGCCGGAAGGCCTCAACGGCCTCCCTGTGCACGATCAGCAGAAGCCCCTGGTTGATGGCGGACCGGTAGAAGATCCGGTTAACCGATTTGACGAGGACAGCGGCAATCCCTGCATAGGCCAATCCCACGGCGGGGTGCTCCCGCGAACTGCCGCAACCGAAATTATCACCTGCCACGATCAGGTCCCCTGTCTGAACCCTGGAGGCAAAGGTTGTGTCAAAACCCTTGAAAAGGTGCGGCACGATTGCGGCTCCATCCGAGCTTAACACGCTGTAGGTCAAATTACCCGCGAACATCTGATCCGTGTTCAGATTATCCTGGTCGGCATAATTCCAGACACCGTTGGTGTACCTGTCATCTCCTTCCCCGATCTCAGGTGTCCTTCCCGGGGGGCGGCCGGTATCAAATGGGCCGCTCGTTTTCAGTCCGGAAGGATCGGTGATCTCACCGTGAATGGCGGTCAGGGCCACCGTAGCGGGCGAAGCCAGGTAGATCTCGGCATTCGGGTTGCCCATCCTTCCCTTGAAATTGCGGTTGGCAGTTGAGATGACGGTGAAACCGTCTGCCGGTATCCCCTGGCCTGTTCCAAGGCAGGGTCCGCAGGAAGCGCTTAGAATGGTTGCCCCCGATTCCAGGAAAGTGGTTATGAGTCCCTCCTGAATGGCCTGAAGGTAGATCTTCCTGGAAGCTGGGATGACCAGGAGCTGAAATCCGGTGGCAACGTTTTGTCCTGCCAGGATCCCGGCAGCGACCCTCAGGTCTTCGATCCGGCCATTGGTGCAGGTACCGATCACGCCCTGTTGGATTTTTGTTCCGGCCACTTCGGCCACCGTCCTGACGTGGTCCACCAAATGCGGGGCTGCCACGAGGGGCACCATCTCTTCCAGGTTCACCTTGATCTCCTGCAAATACCGGGCATCCGGGTCGGCCCAGATGCCATTCACCGGGGTTCCCAGGAAGTTTTTAAGAACCTCATCCGCCTCAAAAACAGCATTTTTGGCTCCCATCTCCGAAGCCAGGTTGGCCAGCGTCATCCGGTCGGATACGTCCAGGGAGGCTACCCCGGGCCCTTGGAATTCCAGCGACAAGTAATTGCCTCCATCAGAGCCAATTACCCCAATCAGGAATAGGGAGAGGTCCTTCGCATACACCCCCGGCCTAAACGTGCCGGTCAGAGTGATCTTAATGGATTCAGGCACCAGGAACCAGGTCTCCCCCTTCTTCCAGATCCCAGCCGACTCAGTTCGGTCGATGCCGGCGGCAAAGGCATTGAAGGCCCCGGCGGTGCACGTGTGCGAGTCGCTCCCGACGATGATCATACCGGGCC
>JAWOHI010000050.1:0-3509 GCA_046485255.1 Bacteroidales bacterium | reverse complement strand
CATTGTCGAAATCG
This sequence comes from Bacteroidales bacterium, assembly GCA_046485255.1. GTDB lineage: Bacteria > Bacteroidota > Bacteroidia > Bacteroidales > UBA12481 > UBA12481. The sequence continues at coordinate 3,495 of JAWOHI010000050.1, read as the reverse complement.
ATTTCACCGCCTACAATGAAGGGGAGAGCACTGTGGTTACCCGGAAAGTGACGGTTGCAGCCGGGCAGATCAACACCTACACCGCCGTCCTGATGTCTGACCTGGAGAATCCCGAAGGAAAGAGTTTCTATTCGGTGGCCACCAATGAGCTGTTGTCGCTCAACGAGGCTGTAGCCGCTTCGCAGAAAGTGGACATCCTGTATTATTATGGTGCAACGAACAAGGCCGTTCTCTGCTCTCCAATGGATGTGGCTGTCAGGGCCTTTACTGACCTTCAGGGTCAAATCATCGTTGACCGTCTGTCCACCAAGAACGACACCCGGATTGCCTTGCTGACTATGTCGGCTGATGACTTCAACGCCGTCACGAACGATGGCCCGATCGTCGCCAACAAACCGGCCGTGACTGCCACTTCAGCCACAATGCTGGCCAAGGACAAGGTGCTCCACGTTCAGACTGCAGCCGGGAAACAGGCCCTCGTTTTGGTAAAGAATATTGAAGGAACCCAGGGTAGCAGCTGGATTACCATTGAGGTCAAGGTTCAGATCTAACCCAACGGGCCTTATCTGGCGGTTGAGGGTTTCGAATAAAGGGTAATGACCTGACCCTTGAATATTTTCTCGGTCAGGCCACTCATAAGGAATGTCTCATCCCGGATGGTGTCATCCATCAGGATGTAATCCCGTGGGGAGTCGCAGTCGAGGCTGATATTCCCATAACGGGCCAGATAGGCTGCCAACTTCCAGTTCTGCCAGGTAGCCACGCTTGTATGAACGATCGTACCTGCGGGCACAAGAGCTGAGACCTGCCTCACATCGCTGACCATATTCCGATCACGGCCGGGCTTTCCGGCCGTGATTGTTGTATGGAGGAGTAAAGACAAAAGAATCAAGACTACGGGAAGGGAAGCCCATCGCCAGGTTCGATCACTGACCGGAGACAACAAACGCCCCAGAATCGGAGCCAGGTAAAAACTGATCCCCAGAACCAGGTAAGGCAGCGCGGGAACCAGGTAGAAATCCCGCTGCTTCAGGGTGACCACCAGGGGGAGTGAGGCGGACAAACCAACCAGTATCAGGAAAAGCCCCGAATGTCCCGCCTGCGTAAGCCGGTCGAACGAAGTTTCCGGTTTGGGATGACGACGTCTGGCCCAAAGCCAAACAGCCAACAGCAAGATCAAAGGGAAGGCCAGTTGGAGGAACAGGTAATAGACAATGGTAAACCTGGATGCAGAAGTCACCTCGCGGGATCCGGAAAGGGAAGGAATCAACTGGTTTTGCAAGTAGTTGGACAGGCTGGTTTTTGCGTCCGGGAATATCCACAACAGGATCAGCAGGAAGATGAACGGGAGGGCGATGGCCAAAGTGGCAAAGGAGAGGTCTTTCAGGTCAAATATCTTTTTGACTGAGAGGGCATAAACGGGAATCGTCACCAGCGGGAACAATCCTACCGGTCCCTTCGAAAGGAAAGCGGCAAGGATCAGAAGGCTGGCGGGCAAAAGCCACCAATGCCTGCCGGTCAGTGAGGCCTTGCATAAAAACCAAATGGAAAAAAGGGTCATCGGAGTCAGGGTGTTCTCCAGCATATTGTTCCGGTACGACCAGAACACCACGGGCGTCAGGATCCAGAGCAGGACGGGAAGCCAGGAAAAGCCCGACAGCCTGGTTTCCCTGGCAAACAGGTTCCAGAGGGCGGAGATCCCCCAGGCGGTCACCAGTGCCGTCAAGAGGGAATAGATACGTTCAGTCAGGATGCCATCGCCCAGAACCCGGAAGAAGAGCGACTGGATACCAAAAACCAGCGGGGGGTGCTCGTAAAAGGCGGGATACAGCGTTGCCGTGTAATGAGGCTTCCAAAAATCCCCGATCCCCTGGCTCAGGTTCCTGGAAATCGAGGCATAGGTGAGGCCGTCAAGGAACATCCCATCCCTCATCAGGACCGGCAGCAGCAGGCCGGCCATTGCCAACAGCGTCAGAAGCCAGAAGAAAAGCCTTAGAGGGGAGCGGGACATGGGGGATTTACGATTTACGATTTACGATTTGCGATTTACCATTTACCATTTACGTTACGAGGTTTAATCTTCAATGGTGATTTGAAGGTTGTCGAAGTCGGTGAGATGCCATCCGCATCCGAATCCGGCCAAGCCAGACGAATAGTTTGGGTCGGTTGTCCTGACCACCAGCATTCCATTAACATATCCATAGATCCTGTTACCTGCAAACTTGATTTTCAAGTTATTCCAACTGCCCTCCTCCAGGATGGTCCGTCCTTCATCGAGATGCACATCCCGGCTGACATAGTAGTTGCCGTCAAAACTGACCACTAATTTAACATTTTCCGGGTCGGGGCTTCCGAGAAGCAGTCGGTCCAACCCCTCAAAAAGGTCCAGGGTACCCTTGTCCAGGCTTTCGAGCTCCTCCAGCCGGAAGGTTCGTGTGTTTCGGGTATGATCGGGGAAGGAGTGCCTGAGCAGCGGCCATTCCCGGTTCAGGTCGATCTTCCCCTGGAGGATCGGCGGATCCGTTCGGCCCAACACCCAGTTGCCATCGGCCCCGACGCGGAACCAGTATCCCGGGGGAGGTTCGATGGTGTATTGCGAAACTTTTCCTAAGCGCCCCATTACCACGGCGTGGTGTTCCAAACGGCTGAGGCGCACGTCAACCGACACGGCATAATCTCTCATAGCCTGATCACCGAGTATGGTATAAGGCTCCGGGTTGAGCCGCTGCGACCATTCGATGCCGACACCTGGCACCATCTGCCTCAACAACTTGTTGGCCCCGTCGCTCGCCACTTCGAAGACTCCGCCCTGGTCCTGTGTGAAACGGGGCAGCGACCCATCCGGGTAATGGGTGAACGGATCCGAGTAAGGCACCGGGAAGCGGGCGGCAGCGGGATTAGACTTCACCGGGGCGACCGGGTTCTTCGCGGGGTTCTGCCCGGATGTGGTAGTCAGGGTATAGATCGCGTTGGGCTCGAGGCTCAATCGGAGATCACCAGAGACCGGCTTGAGCTTTCGTGACGGCGCCAGCTGTTGGAGGGAGTCGGATTTCCAAAGATGGAACTCCCTGGTTGAAAAACTCTTATCCAGCTTGAATACAAGCTGCTGCAGGCTTCTCGACTGGGTTGTTTCGATCAGCATCGTCAAGTCACGGCCGTCGCCGGACACCAGCGTCGTAAAGCTTCCGGATTGATCCGTCGTCATTCCGCAAGCTTTTGGAAGGTATCGCCAGCCGGGCTGCGCAAACAGGGTGAGATGGGCTACTGCCCGGAGCGCTGGCATCACCTCATAGCCGCCGCTCCAGGGGGTATTGGCCTTCATCAGGCCAGAGCCGGGCATTGGGAGATTATCGTAATATGCAGTTATCAAGCTCCATATCAAGGTCTTAGTCATTCCAAAGTCGATAAAATTGCGGTTGAACAGACGGGCGAGGGCCTTGGCCCCGGCCCAGTCGCTCCGCCACGGACCATCCTCGGAAGACCATATCGGTTTAC
>JAWOHI010000411.1:0-3672 GCA_046485255.1 Bacteroidales bacterium | reverse complement strand
CTCCATATGCAGGAGGCCAAGGAACCCGCAACGGAATCCGAAGCCTAGGGCAGCGGACGACTCGGGCTCATAGGAGAGTGAGGCGTCATTGAGGACCAGTTTTTCGAGGGCATCCCTCAGGTCCTCGTAATCATCGGTGTCGATCGGGTACAATCCGGCGAAAACCATTGGCTTGACATTCTCAAATCCGGAAATGGCTTCGGAGCAGGGGCGCTCAACGTGGGTGATGGTGTCCCCCACCTTTACTTCGATTGAGTTCTTGATCCCGCTGATGATATAGCCCACGTCACCGGTTTTAAGCACCTCGCGGGGCGACAGCCCCAGGCGGAGGACACCGATCTCGTCGGCATCATATTCGCGGCCTGTGTTGAAGAACTTCACGTGATCGCCTTTGCGGATCTCTCCGCTGATGATCTTGAAATAGGCCAGAACACCGCGATAGCTGTTGTACAGGGAGTCGAAGATCAGCGCCTGAAGCGGAGCATCCGGGTCTCCTTGAGGGGGGGGTATCTTTTCGATGATCCGTCGCAGTATCTCCTCGACCCCCAACCCCGTCTTACCGCTGGACTCAATGATTTCGGAACGCGAACAGCCAGCCAGGTCAACGATCTGGTCGGACACCTCGTCCGGCATTGCAGCCGGCATATCCATTTTATTAAGGATCGGGATGATGACCAGGTCGTGATCCATAGCCTGGTAAAGGTTGGAGATCGTTTGGGCCTGGATTCCCTGGGTCGCGTCAACCACCAGCAGGGCCCCTTCGCAGGCTGCTATCGCCCTGGAGACTTCATAGGAAAAGTCGACGTGCCCGGGGGTGTCGATCAGGTTGAGCGTGTAATCTTTCCCGTCCAGGGAATAGTTCATCTGGATGGCGTGACTCTTGATCGTGATACCCCGTTCCCTCTCCAAATCCATATTATCCAGAACCTGTTCCTGCATCTCCTTGCCTGTCACCGTTTTGGTAACTTCAAGCAGCCGGTCGGCCAGGGTGCTCTTTCCGTGGTCGATGTGTGCGATGATGCAAAAATTCCGGATATGGTTCATACGGGAATGCCCTTTCAATTTTGCGCAAATATAGTAAAAAGCAGGCATCTAGAACCGCTGCCTGCCGGTTCGCCCCTGGCCCGGGCGGTATGGGCCAGCTGTAAGGCAGGCTACTTTTTGTCGCCGCTCTTTTTCCCCTTCCGGACGGCGGCTTTGGCGATGCCGGATATCTCCACTTCGGCATTCATCGGCAGGCGGCCCACCTGAATGGCTGCACGGGCGGGGTATTGGCCATCCTTAAAGAAAGTGGCATACATCTCATTGATGGCCTGGTAATTATCCATATCAGTCATATAGATGTTAACCATAACCAGGTCGCCATAATCCAATCCGTGCTGCTTCAGCAGGACACCGAGGTTTTTCATACACTGCCCGGTGGCCTTTTTTATATCGCCGGTAACCAGGACTCCGGTTTCTGGAACCCGGGGGATCTGACCCGAGAGGTAGAGGGTTCCGTCGGAGGTCATTACGGCGGGAGAATAGGGGGCGATGGGTTTTGGCGTGGCCGCCTCCTGGGCAAGGGCCTGATGGAAATGGCTAAGGAGAATAAGGGTGACTATAATTAACTGCTTCATTTTTAATATGTTTTATCTAATCCTGATGAGGTTTCTGGTTAAGGTCCGTCCCTGCTGATCGCTCATCCTGATCAGGAAGAGCCCGGGAGGCAGTCCCCCGATATCCCAGGTGATGCGGCCGGCCGGCAGTTCGGGGTTGACGGTCCTGACCGGCTTGCCGCTCAGGTCGATCAGCTCGATCCTCCAGGCCTGGGAACCGAATGCGGAAAAGTCAACCGTCACCCGGTCGCCGGCAGGGTTCGGGTAACAGTCGAGCCGGAGTGAAAGGCTGACCGGGTCTTCCATTCCGAGGTTGATGAAATTCTTGAATACCTCCTTGGTCGCGTTTTCCCAGGAGGAGGCTCCCACGGCCCAGGTTTTCGCAATGCGCTGAACAGCCAGGTTCCCTTCGTAGGTGATGTCGTACTGATGTCCGAAGTAGAGGATCCAGTTGCCACTGCTCTGCATCTCCTGGGTGTAGAGCACCAGGTTATGGTGAGTGTCAAACCGATAACTGCCCTTCAGGTAGGGGTTATCATACTCGGAAGTCACAAAATTGTAGAGGAACATAATGAAATCGTAGCTTTCCTCATCCAGGTAGTTAAAATCGTACTTCCAGAAATGCATCCAGTCGGTATCGACCCAGCTGTCGACCAGCATATAATCCAGTCGGGTGCTGGTTTCCCAGAAATAAAAAGCTTTTGTGCCATTATACCAGACGCCATCCACGTTGACTTCGGTAAAAGCCTCTGACACCAGCCCATTTTGGTAGTAAGTGTAGGTAGTCCGGGATTCGGGCTTGAATGTCATTTCATTCAGGTCGTAATCATAGCTGGTGACCTGGTGAAGCACATCACCCTGGAATTCATATTCTGACGTGGTGGCATAGAGTATTAACCAGGATCCATCGACATTGGTTTCCTGCTTTTCGAGGGTGACATATCCCCGTGCATTGTATTCGGTGGTGTAACGGGTGCGGTCAACCCAAGCCCCGTCGACCTTTTCCTGCTCCAGGGCTCCGGTCTGAAGTTGATCATTATTATAGGAGTAGGTGATCTTCAGGTCCGGAGTGACATCATCCTCGTATTCCCAGATTTCAATCAATGGATCACCCCAACCGGTGTAGGTCAGGGTTACTTTTTTGTCGGGTTGCCACTGGCCGGCTTCCCAATTGAACCAATCGATGTTCTGCGGATGGGACCCGGAAATTCCGGAGGGGGGTTCCTTGAGGGCCGGGTTGCCCGGGACGGATGGCAGGGTGGTCTGTCCAAAAGCACTGCTCCAGGCGAGGGCCAGGAGGATCAGGAAGACTGGAGTGATGCGTTTCATGGCTTGATTGATTAATTAACACCTAAAGTTACAATAAAAAAACCCTCCGGGGATCCGGAGGGTTTGTCTTTAAACGTTAAAAGGGGCTACATCATTCCGCCCATTCCGCCCATTCCGGGTGCACCCCCACCCATTGGTTCCTTCTCCTCCGGCAATTCGGCGATCAGGGTTTCGGTGGACAGGATCATACCGGCCACGGAGGCAGCATTTTCCAGGGCAATACGGGCCACCTTGGTCGGGTCGATGACGCCGGTTTTGAAGAAATGCTCATATTTTTCTGTCTGAGCATTGAATCCGAAGTCATCCTTTCCTTTCCTGACTTCCTGAACGATGACGGAGCCTTCGAGGCCGGCATTGGCGACGATCTGGCGCAGCGGTTCCTCTAGGGCGCGGCGGACAATGGCGATACCGGTATTCTGGTCCTCATTGTCACCGGTCAGTCCGTCGAGTGAGGAGATGGCACGAATATAGCCGACACCGCCACCGGGGATGATTCCCTCTTCGACGGCAGCGCGGGTAGCGCTAAGGGCGTCGTCGACGCGGTCTTTTTTCTCTTTCATTTCCATTTCGGAGGGAGCTCCGACATAGAGGACTGCCACGCCGCCGGCCAGTTTGGCCAGGCGCTCCTGCAGTTTTTCGCGGTCGTAATCAGACGTAGTGGTTTCGATCTGAGACTTGATCTGTTTAACCCGGGCCTGGATCATTGCTTTATCGCCGTTGCCGTTGACAATCGTCGTGTTCTCCT
>JAWOHI010000306.1:0-3341 GCA_046485255.1 Bacteroidales bacterium | reverse complement strand
GGGAGAACCTGGACCTGGTGCTGGCGACGATCGCCGCCTATGTGCCGCCGGAGGGGGGCGGTGAGAAGCTGGGCTGGGAGGACCTGGCGCTGCCGCCGCTGCGTCGAGCCTATCCAGGCACCCGCCCGCTGAAGAGTTTCGCCCTCCCGATGATCCTCTGCAACCTGGCGCTCGAGCTGGAGTCCCTGCTCGCTAAGGATCTGGTGGAGCGGACCATTGGGCGGTGCATCCACGAGGTGATGGAGGAATTCTACGACCCGGATTCCGGCTTGATACGCGAGCAGGTCCTTCCTGACGGCTCCTTCTCGGATTCGTTCGAAGGACGCCTCCTCAACCCGGGGCACGCCATCGAGGCGATGTGGTTCATAATGGACCTGGCCGGGCGGAACGGCGATGCCGCATTGATCGACCGGGCCGTCGAGATCACCCTCCGGACCATTGAGCACGGCTGGGATCCCGAATTCGGAGGGATCTTCTATTTCCTCGACAGTCAGGGCCATCCACCGCTGCAGCTCGAATGGGACCAGAAACTGTGGTGGGTCCACGTCGAGACTCTGATCAGCCTGACGAAGGGCTACCGGCTCACCGGACAAGCGCACCTGCTCGAATGGTTCCAGAGGGTTCACGAATACACCTGGGCTCATTTCCCCGATCCGGGATACGGCGAATGGTTCGGGTACCTCAATCGCCGAGGCGAGGTGCTCCTGCAGCTCAAGGGAGGAAAATGGAAAGGCTGTTATCATATCCCGAGGGGGTTGATGGTTTGCACCCTCGAATGGGAGAAAATCGAAAAAACCAGCCAAAATCAAATTCAAATTTGAAACCAGTCCATTCAACGCATCAACTCAATGCCTTCCGGAGCCTCCTCCCGGAGTGCCGGTATCCCAATGGATTCGGTTTATACGGAATATTGCCCAAAATTTCCCCTTTTCGTCAAATAGTTAATCCGTTCGTCAAATAGTAGTCCCCGAAACAGCCTGAAATCCGCGCCACGGCTGTAATTTCTCGGTCCCAATTGATTTGGGGCAGAAATTAAACTAAATCTTGTTATCAATCCGAAAGGATCACAGGTGTTTTAACGGGTGCAGCGAGCTTCGCGATAGAATCGGGCCTATTGGGGTTGACAAGCTAAGGGCCGCTGTTTCAAGGCGATGAAAGAGCTTCTCCCGGTCACGACCGGCTCCGCCGGGTACATACGATGCAGGACCGCTGCTGGAATAGTATTTCGGACAGCATTAATCCGCGCTGGCGAAAGGCGTTCGCTACCCGGATCCAGGCTGTTTCGCTGGTCACCGCTACCGGTTTAAATTCCCATTACACCCTCCTCAGCACCCCATCTTCCAAAGGAAACCCTTCCTCTCTTTTTTCTTTCATCCTGGCCTTTGCTGCCTCCCCCCTGTGCCTTTTCGGTTCTATTGAAGTAAAAGATATTCAACGATATTCGGTCCTCATCGATTGCCCGATGCCGGAAATCAACCCCCCGGCCGGGCATTTGTGCATCTGCCCGGAAATCCCTGGCTCCGCCGCCACATCAACCCCGGCGGCGGGGCTGGATTTCTGCGGTTCCATCCTCCGGAACCAAACCGTGATCCCCGCCAAGGCGGGCCATTCCAACACCTGGTGGCCCTCCCGGTGCCGCGGCAACGCCTCCGCGGTATCCCGGCACATCACGGAAACCGGTCCGGAAACCCTTTTGCTCCGTCAAACCAATCCCCAATCGCCTATGAATTAAACCAGTAAAACCAGGTCGCCCTACGCGGGCCGACCGCCAACGGCAAACAACAACTAATCAATTCAACTAAATCAAATGCAATGTTTTCGAAATCTATTTTCTTTTTAAATCACACAATTTCAATCATTTACAAATTCTAAATCTTATCACAATGAAAAAGCAAATTTTTGTTCTGATCATCGCCCTGGTTGCCGGATCGACACTGGCCTTTGGGCAGTTAACCAGCGCTGTAAAAAACTCCGATCCAAGAGGATTGCTTTGTACGGACAATGCTGCCAGCCCAATCGCGGGTAAGCCTTACTGGTACCGCGCGGCTGCTGATCCATCCGGTGGTAATTTCACCTTCTGGGCCACCAAGGACTTCAACTTCATTCAAACTGCCGCAGGAGTTACCACAACCAACATCAACACCCGTCTGACCACTCCGGATGAGCTGATTGCCACCAGTGCCAATTATGCTGTCCCCAACGTGCAGGATAGCGTGATGATCACCTGGTCGGATGCAACCCTTAGTGCTACCGTACCCGGAACATCCCCGACCTTCGTGGCCGTTCACTATGCCGCACCGGCAGGCGACTGCGCCGACAACTTCAAGGTATGGGAACTCGCTCCGATCAAGGCTTTCACCGTGGATATCAAGAACATCGTTGATGCCACGGGCGCAATTCTTGATTATAACTTAGCAACAGACCAGTGTACTGACATTGTCCGTGGCGCTCAATATTCTGGAGGAAGCATCCAGTACAACTACGGTGCCGATACCCTCTTCTTTGAGGTGATTGCCGCCAATTTTACCGTATCGTGGACTCCGACTTTTGAGGTTTTGGGGATGCACACTGTTCAAACCGCCGTGGTTGAGTGGACCTATGATCCCCCGGCTTCCTGGGGTGCCACCACCACTTGGAATGCTGGCAACACGACCGTCCTGACCAACGAGACCAACACCTCGGTCGGTGTTTCGATCTATGCCCGCGTGATCGTTCAAAACAACAACTTCGAGAACATCAACGGGATTGACATTACACTGGCTGTTGACGGAACCAACTCACTGGGTGACTGGGATATCGTCAACAACCTGGCAGACGGAAGCGGTCCGTTATGCGATACGGCAACTGGTCCTGACCAGATGGATATTGCCATGCAGACCATCAAGCCGCGTCCGACTGTTACTCCGGTTAACCCGCCGACCTTCGTTCCTGGCAACGAGCAGAACTAATGTTGCCGTATTGTTCGGCTAAAGCCACTTATTGAATTTGCTTTTTCTTGTCCAAGGTATATCCCTCTGTCTGAGCACATTGTCAGACAGGGGGGGCCTGGGGCAGGAAAGTGCGGCTTTTGCTATGAATACTGGCTGATTGATTGATCCACGCGCCGGACAGGCCCTGACAGGCCTTTAGCTCCGGTGATGACATATTGTAGAGCGCCGAACGGAAACGTTTTGCGAAACGATGTGGTTTGTTTGAACCAACACTTATCGTGGAAATGCGCTTATAAGTTACGAAGGCTGCCTCGACGACCACGCCGTCCTCGATCTTCAGTTCCAAGGTGATTTCGTCGCCGCAGAAGGGGTTGTGGTCAGAGTGGCTCACGTCTGGATGCTCCAGATGGC
>JAWOHI010000289.1:0-3233 GCA_046485255.1 Bacteroidales bacterium | reverse complement strand
TGGATCTCCGAGCAGGGGCCGCAGGGACCGGTGTCACCCATCTCCCAGAAATTATCCTTCTTCGATCCTTCCAGAATCCGCGACTTGTCTAAATGCTTGCTCCACAAATGATATGATTCGTCATCCCGGTCAATGCCCTCCTCCGGATCCCCTTCGAAGATGGTGGCGTAGAGGCGGCCGGGCGACAAGCCAACGGTGTCAACCAGGAACTCCCAGGCCCAGTCGATCGCCTCTTGCTTGAAATAATCGCCGAACGACCAGTTGCCCAACATCTCAAACATCGTGTGATGGTAGGTGTCGTGCCCCACCTCTTCCAGGTCGTTGTGCTTCCCCGAAACGCGAAGGCATTTCTGGGAATTGGCTACCCTGGTGAACGCCGGCTGCTGCGTGCCCAGGAAAAAGTCCTTGAACTGGTTCATCCCGGCGTTGGTGAAAAGCAGGGTGGGGTCATCCTTGATGACCATTGGGGCTGAGGCCACGATCTGGTGCCCGCGGGAGGCGAAAAAGTCCTTGAATTTCTGACGTATTATTTTGGAATTCATTGAGTTTACCCGGATTACTGTTTCAAAAAATAATTGCAAAGTTAGATTATTTCAATAATTTTGCGCTACTTGCGGCATTTCGGAAGTTCCAAGCTTAGTTACCAGGATGGCAAAATTCAGATATCGATTCAATCCGGAGTCCCTATCGTTTGACCGCATTCAGTTATCCATCGCCCAGAAGCTCGGACGGGTTTCAGCCTATTTGATTTCGAGCCTATTTGTGGGTGGCGGGTTGCTTTTGATCATCTCAATGTTCTATGATCTGCCCAAGGAGCGCATCCTCAGGCGGGAACTCGTTTTCCTGCGGACGCAGTATGAACTGACGGCCAAGAAGCTGGATCAGGTTGAGGAGGTTCTCGCTGATTTACAGAACCGTGACGACAATATCTACCGTGTGATTTTCGAGTCGGACCCAATCTCGTCAACCCTTCGGAACGCCGGTTTCGGCGGGGTCAACCGGTATGCCGACCTGCGCGGTTACAAGAACTCCGACATCGTGATGGAGACAGCGGTCAGGCTGGATAAGGTCCTGAACAAGGTTTACGTTCAGTCACGGTCATTTGACGACATTTTCACGATGGCGCTTGACAAGCAGAAGATGGCCACGGCCATTCCGAGCATTGTTCCGCTGGAGCGCTATACGCGGGTCGGCTCCTTCTTTTCGCACCGGCGGCTTCACCCGATCCTGAAGGTGTATCGCCCGCATATGGGGGTGGACTTCACTGCCCCGGTGGGAACGAAGGTCAGGGCCGCCGGTGACGGCAGGGTCGTCGATGTCAATCCGGTGAAAGGCTTCGGCGGTTATGGCGTTCATCTGACCATCGACCACGGCTATAATTATGAAACTTTTTATGCCCACCTCAACAAGGTGCTTGTCAGGGTCGGCGATGAGGTCAAGCGGGGGCAGGTGATCGCGGAGAGCGGCAATACCGGCCTCTCCATCGCTCCCCACCTTCATTTCGAGGTCAGGCGAAGCGGTATGTCGGTCGACCCGATCAACTACCTGTTTACCGATATTACGCCCGCCGAATACAAGGAGCTGATCGAGATGTCCAAGCTTGGCGGGCAATCACTTGATTGATAACTGACTGTGCCTTACAAAGAACCCAGCATCGAGAAAGTCTATTATACCATCAGCGAGGTGGCAGACCTTTTTCAGGTTCAGCCCTCCCTGATCCGGTACTGGGAGTCGCGTTTCCCGAACCTCAAGCCAAAGAAGTCGCCCGGGGGGCGCCGCCATTATACGCAGGCCGATATCAATGAGATACGCCTGGTCTATTACCTGGTCAAGGAGAAGGGGATGACGCTCTCCGGAGCCCAGCAGAAATTGAAAGAGAATAAGAGCGATACCGAACATAATCACGAGATAGTCAAGAAGTTACAGGACATTCGCGAATTACTGGCCGGTATGTACGACGAACTGTAAAAATCCCATGCCGAAAGTAAAGGAAGTGGTGGAAGCGCTTGAATCGAGGGCTCCATCCGGTTTTCAGGAGAGTTATGACAATTCGGGATTGCACACGGGCAGCCCCGATCAGGAGGTTACCGGGATCCTGGTTTGCCTTGACGTGGTGCCTGAGGTGCTCGATGAGGCGCTGAGGAGCGGGTGCAACCTGGTGGTTTCGCACCACCCGCCGTTTTTCAGCGGGATGAAAAATTTCACCGGATCTGCTTTGGCAGTGAGAATTTTACGCCAGGCGATCCGGCAGGACCTGGCCCTGCTATCGGTTCATACCAACCTGGATTCGGTGCCCGACGGGGTGAGCGGCCGGCTGGCGGGCCTGATGGGGCTAACGCGCACCAGGGTACTGGTACCCAGGCGCGATGACCTGCTCAAGCTGGTCTGTTTTGTGCCGACCGCCCACCTGGAGGCGTTAAGCAACGCTGTTTTTGCCGCCGGGGCGGGTCACATTGGCCAATATGACGGTTGCGGGTTCAGTACTAACGGAACCGGCACGTTTCGGGCCGGGGAGGGAGCCAACCCGTTTGTGGGGAAGGTTGGAGCGCTCCACCGGGAGGAGGAGGCCCGTTTTGAGACCATCGTGCCAAAGCCCCTGCTTGGCCGGGTGATCAGCGCAATGCTGGCCGCCCATCCATACGAGGAGGTTGCCTACGACCTGATCCCGTTGTTGAATGTCAACGCGGCAGCGGGCCTCGGTGCAGTGGGCGATCTGCCGGGACCTGCAGAGGAGGGGGCGTTCCTGGCGAGGGTCAAGAGCTTGTTGGGTGCTGGCGTTCTGCGGCACTCCGGGCTCACGGGCCGGCCGATACGGCGGGTGGCCGTGTGCGGAGGCAGCGGCAGCGAGTTTGTCCGCGCTGCAGCGCAGGCGGGGGCGGATGTGTACCTGACTGCCGACATCAAATACCACACCTGGTTCGAGGTGCCGGAAGGGCTCCTTGTGGTGGATGTCGGACATTATGAAAGTGAATGGGTTGCGATGAATATTCTATACGATCACCTTATTGAAAAATTCCCTACATTTGCAGTTCGTTTAACCGAGGTAAATACAAACCCGATAAAATACTTGTAACAGCCATGATATCACAGAGAACAGGGGTCAGGGAACAGTCCGGAAACGTGGAAGAAAAATTGAAGGATATCTATGAACTTCAGATGATCGATTCGGAGATCGATAAGATCAAGACGCTACGCGGAGAATTGCCACTGGAAGTTCAGGACCTGGAGGACGA
>JAWOHI010000213.1:0-4471 GCA_046485255.1 Bacteroidales bacterium | reverse complement strand
AGGTATCGGGTATCAGGTATCGGGTATCGGGTAATGGGATTTCCTAATAGAGGGTCCGGTGGCACTCCGCGCATGACATTTCCTTCCACGCATCGCCGATATCGACCGGGTGGCGGAATTCGAGGAATCCGTTGAAGGGTGCGATTTCCGGTTCATCCGGGGTTCCCTGGAGCATAATGTAGTGGCACAGGTTGCAATCGCGGGATATTACGCGGCCCGACTCGCTGACGTGCTTATCGTTGTGGCAGCGGAAGCATCCTTCGTACTCGATGTGCCCGATATGGTCGGGGTAGGCGTCCCAGCTGACCTTCATCTCCGGGAAGATATTCTTGGCGTACCCTTTGAGGATGCCGGTGATCGCCTTTTCCACGTCGGCCGCCCTGGTTTCCAGGATGTCGGGATGGTTTTCGCGATAGAAGGATTCGATCAGCTTTCGGATGGTGTCCTGCGCGATGGCCCGGTTTTCATACATCGGAGTCAGTGCTTCCATTGAGGCCAGCTTGATACCAGTAAGGTTTGATGGAATATCGCCGGCAGCAATAGCCTGATCGATAAATGTTTGTGGAGCAAGATACTTGTGTGATGGTCGGGTGTGGCAGTCCATACAATCCATTACCCTGGGTTTGATGGAGGCCAGGGCAGCCTCATCCACCGGGTTCTCCTCGTCGATGAAGATGGCGGTATCGCCAGTGGCCAGGTTGATGAACCGCACCCACGGGAGGGTCTCGCGGTTATTGGCCGGATCGAGGTATTCGATGCGGATATCCGGGTTGATATGCCAGTGGATTCCTTCGGTGTTGCCGAGGGCGCTGTGGGCTGCTGCCACCCGCATACGAAGCTCGATGTTCCACTCGGTATTGTCATCGTCGGCCAGGAAGTGTTTTTCCGACACCAGCTTATGTGAATAGAACTTTTCAGGCCAGTGGCACCTCTCGCAGGTTTCGCGGGCTGGACGAAGGTTTTCTATCGGGGTTGTGATCGGGGTCGGCCAGCTCTTGTTGAGAGTCACCCATACCTGCCTCAATCCGGAAAGTTTGGAGCGCACATACCAGTCGGCCCCTTCCCCTACGTGGCATTCCACGCAGGCGACGTTGGCGTGTTCCGAAACCTGGTAAGCGGTATATTCCGGCTCCATCACCTTATGGCAGGTAGTGCCGCAGAATTGCACCGACTCGGTGTAGTGAAAGGCCTCATAGCTGCCAATCCCGGACAGGAAAACCAGGATAATCGTTCCGAACCCGAAGATGATGGTGGCATTCCGGTGCCGTCGGTCATTGAAGTCGATAACCCACGGCTTTCCCTGAACAGGTTCCTTACCCCGTTTCATCCGGCGCATTTTCGCGACCATCCCGATAGGGATCAGGATCAGTCCGATAATAAGGAAGACCGGCAGGATGATATAGGTAAACAGCCCGAGGTAGTTGCCACCCTCATCATAGAATAGGCTGATCAGGAAGAAAAAAACGATAAACAGGAGGCTGATGGACGCCAGGATCGCTCCCATGAGTGAGAGGCGGTTGTTAACGGATTTTGGGAGTTTCATAGGTTTAGTTAGAGTTGTCAACTCTATAAAGATGACAACTTTTTTTCATTTTCGTAATATGCTGGTATTTTGATCTATGCGAAAATCAGATTTCCGACAATAATTGGTAAATAAGCCTTAAAATCCAATATATCAGTATTATATGTAGGAGAGTTGACAACTAAATAATATGGAAATGTCAACTGACTGAAAATGAATTTCAACTCCTGCAAAATCAATTTTTTACAAAAATCAGCAAAAATATTGGAAAGGTTAAATGTCAAATAATGAGCATTTTAATAGACCCTTTTGGAAAGATGACAAGTTTAAAGAGTTGACAACTCTTTTTTATATCCCAGGCAGCACCACCCGGAAATTAGTCCCATTGCCTTCGCCACACCTGACCGCTATGGTCCCGTTGTGCAATGAAATGATCCGCTGGGTCAATGCCAGCCCGATGCCGTGGCCGCGAACCTTCCCGGCGGCCGCGGAACGATAAAAGGGCTCAAAGATCTTCGGAATCTCCTCCTCTGGTATACCCGGACCGTTGTCATTGAAATCCAGTATAATGCGCTCAGGGGCCATTGATAACTGAACCTTTACCGCCTGGTTATAAGAGAACTTGCAGCCGTTCTCCATCAGGTTGATCACCGCCGTTTTAAGAAGGAACTCGCTACCCTTGACCAGGAAATATTTCTCATCATCAATGAAATCCAGCATCTCAAAGAGCACCGTGCAACTGCAATCCCGCTTGAGGAGCTCCGAGCGGGCCTGCCAAACCAGGTCGTCGACCCGTACCTCGCTGAAATGCAGCCGGCTGGTTGCCGAACTGGCTTGAGCCAGCATCAAAAGGCGCTCCGACAGGTCATTCAGGTTGCTGATCTCCTCCAAGACCGACCGCATCGTGCTCTTATACTCCTCACTGGTGCGATCCTGCATCAGCATCACCTCTAACTCCCCGGTAATCACGGTGAGAGGGGTCTTCAACTCGTGTGAGGCATTCCCGATAAAATCCTTCTGCATCCTGAAGGAGCCCTCCAACCGCTCCAGCATCTTGTTGAAGGTGCTGGCCAGTAGGGCCACTTCATCCCGACCACTGCCCGCATTAACCCGGGCATTCAGGTTGGCCACCCCGATGGCATCCACCTGGCTTATGACCGTCCTGATCGGCTGCAACGCCCTCCCGGCCAGGATCCGGGCGGCAATGGTCGTGGTAATGATGCTCAGGGCAAAGACCAGCAACAGGATGTTCCTTAACGACACGATCTTCCTGAATCCAAATATGTCCTCAGCCGCGACAAACACGATCAGGGTCGACTCCCCGCCCTGATAGGAGGTGCCGGCAATCTCAAAATTGCCCTGGCGCTTGCGAACCCCATTCCCGAAACCAGCGGCCCTGAGATCGGCCTGACTCAGGTTGATCTGGTGCCGCTCATCGTTCGAAAAAACCGGGGTGTTATCCAGATTAAAGATCAGGATGTGCTCATTATGGAGACGGCTAGGGTTATTCTGCTCCATCTTCGACAGAAGGCTGGCGTCGATCTCGTCAATCTCAACGAGCATCTGCCCCACGGCCTGGGCCTTGGCCTCCAGCCTCCGGTAGAAATCTTCGGCACGGTAGCGCGAAAAGGAAAGAAAGATGGTTGCGAAAGCGACGAAAAGAATGATCCCGATGGTTGCCAGGATCTGAAGGGTTATTTTATCCCGGATCTTCATCTAATCGGACTCAATGTAGTAGCCCATTCCAATCCTGGTCTGGATCAGCTTGACCGGAAAATCCCGGTCGATCTTCTTCCGGAGTATGTTTATGTACACATCAACTATGTTGGTCCCGGTGTCAAAATCGTAATCCCATACCCGGGTGGCAATGTCCATTCGGGTTACTACCCGGCCTTTGTTGCGGATCAAAAACTCGAGCAGGGAAAATTCCTTGGAAGTCAGTGAGATAACCTTTCCTCCACGAATGGCCTGCTTGTTGTTGACATCCAGTTCCAGGTCGTGGGCTTTCAGGACGACCACGTTGGCCGGGCCCATTGCCGCCCGCTTGATCAGAGCCTTGACCCGGGCAAGCAGTTCACTGAACTCAAATGGTTTGACCAGGTAGTCGTCGGCTCCGGCATCAAATCCCTCCAGCTTGTCATCGGTCGTTCCCAGGGCTGTCAGGATGAGGATTGGAACATAGGGGTTGATGCTCCTGATTTTCCGGCTCAGGGCCATCCCGCTCATACCCGGGAGGATGACATCCAGAATGAGGAGGTCATAAGATCCGCGGGTGAACTGATCGTATCCTGATGGCCCGTCGAAGGCCACATCGACATCGAATCCGCATTCAACCAACCCTTTACGGAGCAGCTCGGCTACCTTGGGTTCGTCTTCAACAACGAGAAGTCGCATTGGTTTTTTGAATTTGCCTACCAAGTTACTACTTGAAATCCGAATTAGAGGTCACTGAGCCGTTTTTCCTCACCCTTCCTCAGTGTCAGGCTCCTGCTGCTTCCCTGGTAACGGACGGTGCAGGTTCCGCCCCGGAGCGACCGGATCGTGGCAGCCACCAGACGGCCATCTTTCCATTCGATGCCAATGACAAAAGCGCCCCTGGCCACCAACCCATTGATTTTTCCATCGGGCCAGCCGGCCGGGAGGGCCGGCAGGAGAACGATCTCTCCTGCGTGGCTCTGCAGGAGCATTTCGGCAATGCCGGCGGTTGCCCCGAAGTTCCCGTCGATCTGGAAGGGTGGATGCAGCCCGAAGAGGTTTGGTGCCGTGGAGCGGGTCAGAATCACGTCAATCGCTTCCCTTGCCTGATCCCCGTTTCCGAGCCTGGCCCACAGGTTGATGAGCCAGGCGGCGCTCCACCCCGTATGCCCCCCGCCGTGTTTGAGCCTGTATTCCAATGATTTCCTTGCAGCCTCCATCAGTTCGGGTGTCTGCTTCGTGATCTGCCTGCCG
>JAWOHI010000121.1:0-3780 GCA_046485255.1 Bacteroidales bacterium | reverse complement strand
GGTAACCAGGAGATCGCCTGCTACCAGTCGTTGGCCGTTCTCGGAGTGACCTCCTATCCCATTGGGGGCAACAATGTCATCGGCTATTCGCCCTTCCAGATCTCCAACCCCGACCTGAAGTGGGAGACCACCAATCAGTTCGATGTGGGGATCGATGCCGCATTCTTCAAGAACCGTATTCAGCTGACGGCCGACTACTACTACAAGCGGACGCACGACCTGCTGCTTTATGTCAACCTGCCAATCTCCTCCGGATTCCCGACGGCCCTGAAGAATATTGGATCCGTCCAGAACCAGGGGGTTGAGTTGTATGTCTCCACCAAAAACCTGGTAGGGGCTTTCACCTGGTCGACTGATTTCAATATCGCATTCAATCGCAATAAGTTGCTGAGTCTTGCAGGGGAGGATGCCATTCCGATAGCCAGCCGGGTCAACCAACTGGATCCGGGTTGGCTGGTGGTTGGGATGCCGATCGGCCTTTTCTACGGTCTTCGCACCGACGGACTCTGGCAGGAGGGAGATGACTTCGCCAACTCGGCTCAGCCCAACGCCCGGCCCGGTGATATAAAGTACGTCGATTTTAATAACGACAGCGTGATCAATATGAACGACCGTCAACTGATCGGCCGGAGCGAGCCCAAGTTTTTCGGCGGGATCTCCAATATTTTTAGGTTCAAGGGTTTCGAGTTGATCGTATTCCTCCAGGGGGTGTATGGCAATGACATCTGGAATGGCAACCTGCTATCCCACGAGTATCCTAACGGACTTTACAACCAGTACACTACTGTCCTCGACCGGTGGACGCCGGAGAACCCCGATGGCAAGGTGCCGCGTGCATCTGCCTTTATGCAGGATGCCTTTGAGATGGATCGTTTCGTCGAGGATGGGTCCTACCTGAGGCTGAAGACGGTGACCCTCTCCTATGACCTCACCAACCTGATCCGGATGCGCAACGTGCAGTCGTGCCGCATCTTCTTCACGGGGGAGAACCTGGCCACCCTGACCAACTACTCCGGATATGACCCGGAGGTGAACTACTTTGGAAAGAACTACCTCGCCGCCGGCTATGACTGGGGGGCTTACCCCAGCGTAAAGAGCTACATTTTTGGTTTCAAACTCACCTTTTAACGCAGAACAATGAAAACGAAATCCATTATTACCAAGGGTATAGCCATTCTGATATTGGTGATCGGACTCGGTTCCTGCGAGGATTTCCTCCGGGAAGTGCCTGATTCCTTCATCACCCCGGAAAATTTCTACTTGACAGAAGCCGACGCCTACGCTGCGACCATCGCGGCTTACAGTATGCTCAACTCGCACGACCTGTTCAACAACCACCTGTGGCCCACCATCGATATGATTGCCGATGACATCGACCTCCGGCCTGGTGAGCTGACCCCCGACCTGGTCCTACTGGAGAACTACCGGTTTGGGCCATCGGATGCCGACCGCCCGACGGTCAACTACAACGGCTGTTACTACGGCATCCGGGATGCCAACATCGTGATCAGCCGTGTTTCCAAAATGGAAATCAATGAGACCCTGCGTACGGGATTCGTGGCGGAAGCCCGTTTCCTGCGCGCCCTCTATTACTTCTACCTCGTGAGGATGTTCGGGGACGTGCCCAAGGTGATGGACGAGACCCGTTCGCTCGATAGCCTGAAAATCCCCCGTTCGCCTGCTGTAGAGATATACCAGGAAATCATTGTTCCTGATCTTCAGTTCGCCGAAGAGCACCTCAAACCGACCGCTCCCGAGCCCGGCCGCGCTACCATCGGCGCAGCCAAGTCGCTGCTGGCCAGTGTGTACCTGACTATGGCAGGGGAACCCCTGAGCCTGGGAATTCCCTATTACACCCTGGCAAGGGATAAGGCTCTGGAGGTGAAGGATATGAACCGGTACGACCTGTTCACCGATTTTGCCGAAGCCTTCGACCCGAAAAAAAAGAACGGCATCGAGCACGTGTTTGACGTTCAGTTCGACAAGAACATTCCCGGCAAGGAGTCCATTGGAATGTGGCTCCACTGGCCGAGGAATATTGGCCTGGGCAACGGCCTTGGTCTTTATATGCCGAGCAAGTCGCTGATGAACAGCTTTGAAAAGAAGGACAAACGGATCACGGTTACCTGGAAAACGGAGTTCCCCAGGCAGAAGGATGGCCGGATCATCAAGTTCCCCGCGCACATCTGGAAATTTTATGATCAGGAGACCTATGAGGCCAACAACATTCCGAAGGCAAGCAATAATTTTCCGATCATTCGCTACTCGGAGGTGCTTTTGATCATCGCCGAAGCCGAGAACGAGGTTTCGGGACCGACAGGCATTGCCCTGGATGCAATCAACAAGGTGAGAATCCGCGCCGGGCTCGATGGTCTGTCGGGTATTTCCCAGGACGCCCTCCGGGACAGCGTGTTCCAGGAGCGGCGCCACGAATTTGTCGCCGAGTGCAAGAAATGGTTCGACCTGATCCGCACGGGTCGGTTCCTGGAAGCAATGACCGCGAACGGAAAGCTGGTGGAGGAAAAACATAAACTGTTCCCGATCCCCCAGAGGGAGAGGGATGTCAATGATCTGATGACCCAAAATCCGGGTTACAATTAAACCATTATACCAAATCCTTAAAACTCAGAAAATGAAGAGAATTTTTACACTGATGATCACCGTCCTCCTGCTTGCGGGAGGCGTTGCTCAGGCTCAGAAGTGGGCCCTGAAATTCAACGGGACTGATGAAAACAGTCTGGTTGACTGCGGCTACAATGCCGCCCTCTATCCTTCCCAGATGACCATCGAGGGTTGGATTCACGTGGACAAGTGGGTTGGCGGAGGAAATTATGTCCTGGCCACCGAAAACTGGACTGAGGAAACCGGCCCCCGCGGCTACGCCATCCGCCTGAACAAGGATACCGGGGTGGAGTTTGTCCTGGGCCTCGGAGAAAACAACTGGGGAGTGGTCTCGTCGGGTTACGAGACGCTCGATTCCCTCAAGTGGACCCATTTTGCAGCCACCTTTGACGGCACCACGATGATCGTTTACGTCAATGGTGAGTTTATGCTCGACCAGGATGTAGCTGGTCCGATGGTTCCCGCCGACCAGAACCTGATACTCGGAGAAGGGGCCACTTGGAAAGGCCGCCACTTCGACGGCAAGATGCACGATATCCGGATCTGGAGCACGGTCAGGACTGAGCAGCAGATCAGGAGTTCGATGAGGGCTTCACTGACCGGCTCGGAGTCTAACCTGTTGGCCAACTGGAAGATGGATGAGGGCACTGGATCGGTGTTGATCGATGCCACAGGCAATTATCCCGCCTCCATCAAGTCGGGTGTTGCCTGGTACGACCGGACCAGTCAGGATTATCCGGCTTATGCCGACTGGGCTCTTAAATTTGATGCCAATGATGAGAACAGTATGGTTGATTGCGGCTACAGCCCATCGCTCTACCCGGCCAATATGACCATCGAAGGGTGGTTCTTCGTGGATCGCTGGGTGGGTGGCGGCAATTATGTGCTGGCTACCGAGAACTGGACTGAGGAGGCAGGCCCGCGGGGTTATGCCATCCGTCTGAATGTGGATACTGGAGTGGAATTCGTTCTTGGCCTGGGGGAGAACAATTGGGGAGTGGTCTCATCGGGCTATGAAACTCTCGATTCCCTTAGCTGGAACCACTTCGCTGCTACGTTCGATGGCACCACGATGATCATTTATCTCAACGGTCAATTTATGCTCGACCAAGATGTGGCCGGCCCGATGGTGGCTGCCGATCAGAACCTGATACTCGG
>JAWOHI010000104.1:0-4740 GCA_046485255.1 Bacteroidales bacterium | reverse complement strand
CAGGACGTACGACCGCTGGTAGGGGATCACTTCAAACGCGGGCGATCCCTGTACAGCTGCCAAGTGGCTTTTTATAGAGGCTCCGATCCCGCTCTGGGCAGCAATCCGGGTGCCGTCGGCAATCGTGATGTGCCCGATGATCCCCACCTGGCCCCCGATCATACAGTTCCGGCCGATCTTGGTGGATCCGGATATGCCGGTTTGAGCGGCAATGACCGTGTTTTCACCAATCTCCACGTTGTGGGCAACCTGGATCAGGTTGTCGAGCTTGACCCCGCGCCGGATAATGGTAGACCCGATGGTGGCCCGGTCGATCGTGGTGTTCGAACCGATCTCCACGTTATCCTCGATAACCACGTTCCCAATCTGGGGCACCTTGGTAAAATCGCTGCCTGTCACGGGTGCGAATCCAAAGCCGTCGTCACCGATCACCGCACCGCTGTGGATCACGCAGTGGGCACCGATGACACAGTTGTTGTGTATGCGGGCGCCGGCGTAAATCAGGGTGTCGTCGCCAATAACCACGTCCTCACTGATATAGACCTGGGGAAAGATCTTGACGTTCTTGCCGATGCGGGCACCGCGACTGACATAGGAGAAGGCCCCCACGTAAACCCCTTCTTCAAGCCGGGCCTCTTCGTGCACAAAAGCGTTCGCTTCGATGCCGGTACGCTCCGGTCTCTTTTCGATCAGGGCCAGCAGCCGAGCCAGGGAGCGATAGGGATCATCCACCCGGATCAGGGTGCACCGGACCGCAGCCTGGGGGACGAATTTGCGGTCAACAAGGACTGCAGCCGCCTGCGTATCATAAATGAACGCCTGGTATTTGGGATTGGCCAGAAAACTCAGGGTGCCGGGTGTCCCTTCTTCGATGCGGGAAAGACCGTCCACCCTGACATCCGGATCGCCCTCAATGCTACCACCGAGAAAACCGGCTATCTGCCGAGCTGTAAACTCCATTTTAGGCAAGGTTGAATGTAGTTAAACGACGCGCGATTAAAGATTATTGTCGGAGCCAGATGAAAAGAGCCATTTGGGATAACAGATGAAGTATTTGCTGTCGGAGGTGCTCAACAACGGGACGTTCACGATGTCACTGGTTTCCGTCAAGGAGAGCAGCTGTCCTGAATTGTCGTAGAAAAAGATCTGTTCGTCATCCCCGGTATAAGCACTGTTCGAAACCCGGTCGGCAAAAACCAGATAAGCCGCCTCCTCCGCTGTGAAACGGTGCTCCCTGACCAGGGACATCCGCATTGATTCCAGCCGGTTGGGATCAAAGGGCGTCTTGCTGACCCGGATGGCCAGGAGTTTCCTGTTGAGCAGGCCGGAGGAGAGCAGCGACAGGACCCGGTCGGGGTGGTCGCTCCAAACCTTCAGAGCGGTGAATATATCATTGTCATCCAGTCTGGAATAGCACTCCAGCAGCCTGTCCGGATCGGCTAACGGATTGTCGCTCAGCTTCCCCGGGAAAAGGAATTCACCAAGGGCCGGGGTGACGAAAAGCTTGTCTCCGTTCCAGGTCAGTTCCCTGGCCCTTTTCAGGGCGTGAACCAGCATCTGCTCTGCCGCAACAACGGTTTTGTGAAGGTAAACCTGCCAGTACATCAATCTTCTGGATATCAAGTACTTTTCGATCGAATAAATTCCCTTCCGGTCAACCACCAGCTGGTCGTCGACCACTCTCAGCATCTTGATGATCCTTTCCGACCCGACCACGCCTTCCGTCACCCCCGTGAAAAAGCTGTCGCGGTTGAGGTAATCCAGCCGATCCATATCGAGCTGGCTGGAAACCAGTTGATGAAGGAAGAAACGGGGGTATTCCTTCCGGAAGATCCGGATGGCAGTATCCAGACTACCGCTGAACCGCTGGTTCAATGCCTGCATATAGAGGATCGAAAGCTTCTCGTGGTCAAGCTTTTCGACGATCGAGTTCTCCAGTGCGTGCGAAAACGGCCCGTGCCCGATATCGTGCAGCAGGATGGCCGCGATGGCTCCAAGCCGCTCATCATCGCTGAGGCTGGACCCCTTCCGCTCGATCACGTCTAAAGCCGAGCTCATCAGGTGCACAGCCCCAAGGGCGTGCTGAAACCGGGTATGGTTGGCGGCCGGATAGACATAAAAAGTGAGCCCCAGTTGCCTTATCCTTCTCAATCTCTGAAAATAGGGATGTTCGATCAAGTCGTATACCAGATCCGAAGGAACCGATATGAACCCGTAAACCGGGTCGTTGATGATTTTCCGCTTGTTGTGGCCGGAAGTGAATTCCTCTGACATTTTGAACTGACGAATTGATGGTTACAATGTTACGACATATTACTCAAGGGAAGCTCCTGGGACAAAATTTTACTGATAATGAAGCGGTTTCAGTGATTCATTTTTGCGGTTTGGTTAATATTATTTACTTTTGCGGTCGATTGTTGGATTTAAGCAATAGGGGACTCGGGTCCCCTATTTTTTCAGGATAGGATAATGCTGGATAAGAATTATATACTTGAACTGATTGACCAGGCCCTCGAAGGGACCGGTTTTTACCTGGTTGACCTGTCAGTTAGCCGGAGCAACCTGGTTCAGGTTTACCTGGATCATCCGGACGGGCTCAGCCTGGATGATTGCGCCCGGTTCAGCTCCATCCTGAACGGGCAGATCGACCGGGAGGAGGAGGACTTCGAACTGCAGGTATCCTCGCCCGGGCTGGGGCAGCCGATCAAGGTGTTCAGGCAATACCTCAAGGCGGTGGGCCAGAAGCTCGACCTGACCCTCACCTCGGGAGACCGGATCAAGGGAACGCTGCTCGAGGCCCGTGAAGGGGTTCCGGGCTCCGAAGGGATACTGAAGATCCTGCCGGCAGGGACGAAAAGGAAGCCTTACACCGGGGATCCAATCGAAATACCATTGAATGAATTGGTTACAGCCCGAATTGAAGTAGATATTAAATAGGAATAATAGGATAGTCTTATGGAAAGCATCAACCTCATTGATACATTTTCCGAATTCAGGGAATTGAAAAGCATCGACCGGACCACTATGATGAGTGTCCTGGAGGATGTATTCAGGAGTATGCTGATCAAGAAGTACGGCACCGACGAAAATTTTGACGTGATCATCAACGTGGAGAAAGGGGACTTTGAAATCTGGAGGAACAGGGTGGTCGTGGAGGATGCCGAACTGGAAGACCCCAACCTGCAGATACCCCTGACCGAAGCCAAGAAGATCGACGGTGATTACGAGGTGGGCGAGGATGTCACGGACGAGGTCAAGCTGGATGATTTTGGGCGCAGGATGATCCTGTCGCTGCGTCAGAACCTCACCTCACGAATCCTGGAACTGGAAAAAGATCACATTTACAGCAAATACAAGGACAAGATCGGGGACATCATCACGGGCGAGGTTTACCAGGTTTGGAACCGCGAGATACTGATCCTCGATGATGAGGGTAACGAGCTGATCCTGCCTAAATCGGAGCAAATCCCTTCCGATTATTTCCGGAAAGGGGATTCCGTCAGGGCCGTGGTGGTAAAGGTGGATATGCGCAACAGCAGCCCGGTGATCATTTTATCGCGCACCACCCCGATATTCCTTCAGCGGCTGTTTGAGCTTGAGGTTCCGGAGATTTTCGACGGGTTGATCACGATCAAGAAGATCGTTCGCATCCCGGGCGAAAGGGCCAAGGTGGCCGTCGAATCATATGATGAGCGAATCGACCCGGTCGGTGCCTGCGTGGGGATGAAGGGCTCCAGGATCCACGGGATCGTCAGGGAGCTGAAAAATGAGAACATTGACGTCATCAACTTCACCAATAACATCCAGCTGTTCATCCAGCGGGCATTGAGTCCGGCCAAGATCGGCTCCATCAAGTTGAATGAAGCCGACCGCCACGCCGAGGTTTACCTGAAACCGGAAGAGGTTTCGCTGGCAATCGGCAAGGGGGGGCTGAACATCAAGCTGGCCAGTATGCTGACGGAATACGAAATCGATGTGTTCAGGGATATTGCTGAAGCTGAAGAAGATATTGATCTTGAAGAGTTTGCTGATGAAATCGAGGACTGGATACTCGATGAACTGAAAGCAATCGGATGTGATACAGCCCGCAGCGTGCTTGATCTTTCCGTTTTGGAACTGGTCAAGAGGACCGATCTGGAAGAGGAGACCGTCAAGGAGGTATTGAAAATTCTCCGGTCGGAGTTTGAATAGTGGTTGGTTAGCAACCTGTTCAAACACCGGGCTATTTTGAAATGGAGGCGAAAAATTTATGTCAGAGGTAAAACGATTAAGCAGGGTTGCCAAGGAGTGCAATGTGGGCATTCAGACCATTGTTGATTTCCTTCACAAGAAGGGATTTGACGTGGACAGCAATCCCAATGCCAAAATTCCGCCCGAAGCTTTGATTCTGGTGATGAAGGAGTATCAGCACGACCAGGCGGCCAAGCGTGAGGCAGAACAGTTTAAGGAGGATCACCGATTTGAGACCCGCACCTCCATATCCATTGAAGACAGCAAAGCCCCCGTGGTTGAAGAGGAGCCTGAGCAGGAGGATGTGCTTCTGGTGCAGGATTCCCGCGGGATGGGTTCGGCCAGGTTTGATCTGATGAAGGAGCCCACGGCTCCCAAGGAGAAGAAAGTAAAAATCGAAGAGGCTCCCGAGGTTGATTTCAAGGTTGACAAGCCGGCCGGCCCGAAGGTGGTTGGCAGGGTGGAACTGGAGAAACCAAAGGTAAAAACCGCTGCCAAAGCGAAAAAAGA
>JAWOHI010000017.1:0-9524 GCA_046485255.1 Bacteroidales bacterium | reverse complement strand
GCCGACGCCGCGCGCACCCTGATACGCCGCATGGACGCCGGTGTGCTGTCCACGCACTCGGTCGAGGCGGAGGGGTATCCGTTCGGCTCGCTCACCCCGTTTGCCCTTGATATTCTCAGGAATATCGGTTCTTTCAGGAATGCTGAGAAACTTACCGGTCAAGAGTGAATGATCCCACTCCAGCCAGGAGATCCTGGGTTTGGTTGATGAGGCAACCGAATTGAGGATCACCTCAAGGGTTTTTGACTTTTCGCGAACGCCGATCGTCTCCCCGGGCTTAACGGTATAGGAGGGGATGTTGACCACTTTGCCGTTAACTAGGATATGCCGGTGGCTGACCAACTGGCGGGCGGCAGCCCTGGTATTGGCAATACCCAGGCGGTAAACCACGTTATCCAGCCGGGACTCGAGCAACTGCAGGAGAACCTCACCAGTTTTACCCTTGATTCTCTGGGCTTTATGGAAGGTGTTGGCAAACTGCTTCTCCAGGATACCGTAAGTATATTTTGCTTTCTGCTTCTCTTTCAGCTGAATGCCGTATTCAGACAATTTCCTGCGTCTCCTTGACGGACCGTGAAATCCCGGGGGATAGTTCTTCTTTTCAAAATATTTGTCCGCACCGTAGATCGGCTCCCCGAACTTTCTGGCAATCTTGGTTTTCGGTCCAATATATTTAGCCATTTACTTTTATCGTTTAATTGATTATTTAACTGCTTAGCTTATACTCTTCTTTTCTTGGGCGGGCGGCATCCGTTGTGCGGCATTGGCGTCACGTCCACGATCTCCACCACCTCGATCCCGTTGTTGTGGATCGTCCGGATGGCAGATTCCCTCCCGTTGCCTGGTCCTTTTACGAAAACCTTTACCTTCCTGAGACCAAGGTCATAGGCAACTTTCGATGCATCCTGAGCGGCAACCTGTGCTGCATAGGGGGTGTTCTTTTTGGATCCGCGAAACCCGTTCTTTCCGCTGGATGACCAAGAAATGACCTGGCCAGCGTTGTTGGTCAGGGAGATAATGATGTTGTTGAAAGAAGAATGGATATGTGCCTGTCCAAGCGGTTCAACCTGGACCACCCGTTTCTTCGCTGCTTTAACTTTCTTTTTTCCCATTGTTTACCGCTTATTTAGTGGCTTTCTTTTTATTGGCAACAGTCTTCCGCCTTCCTTTCCGCGTGCGGGCATTGTTCTTCGTGCTCTGTCCACGGACCGGCAGGCCAAGGCGGTGGCGGATTCCACGGTAGCAACCGATATCCATCAGACGCTTGATATTCATCTGGGTTTCGGACCGCAGTTCACCCTCGATCTTGTGGTTCTCGTTAATGTAATTACGGATTGCAGCGCTCTGGTCGTCATTCCAGTCCTGGACCTTGAGATGCTTATCCACGCCGGCTTCCGCCAGGATTCTCCTTGCTGTACTTCTTCCGATCCCGAAGATATAGGTGAGGGCCACTTCGCCCCTCTTGTTGTTCGGTATGTCAACACCAACAATACGTGCCATAGAATATATTCCTTATGAATTGATTCAGTGTAAGTTATCCCTGTCTTTGCTTGAACTTGGGATTCTTCTTGTTAATAACATAGATTCGTCCCTTCCGGCGCACAATCTTGCACTCGGGGGAACGCTTTTTTACAGATGCTCGTACCTTCATTGTTACTTTAATTATCAGTTTTTGTACCGGTATGAAATACGTCCTTTAGTCAGATCATAGGGGGACATTTCAACCCTGACCTTATCCCCAGGTAAGATTTTAATATAATGCATTCTCATCTTCCCTGAAATATGGGCGGTAATGACGTGCCCGTTTTCCAGCTCGACCCGGAACATCGCATTGGACAGGGCCTCAATGATGGTTCCATCTTGTTCGATAGAAGACTGTTTTGGCATATATCAATTATTATTCAATACTTTATCAATCACTTCAAAATCAGACAGTATATCTGCCTTGCTTGCCCGGATAGCCACGGAGTGTTCAAAGTGGGCTGAGGGTTTATGATCAGCCGTTCGGATCGTCCAGCCGTCCCTATCCTGGTAGATCTGCCTTCGACCGAGGTTGATCATCGGCTCGATGGCTATGGTCATTCCTTCGCGAAGCAGGGGACCGGTGCCTGGGCGCCCATAGTTGGGAACTTCCGGCTCCTCGTGCAGGTGGCGGCCAACTCCGTGTCCCACCATTTCCCGGACGACCGAGAATCGGTTGGCTTCGGCGTGTGCCTGGACGGCGTGTCCGATATCACCGATCCGATTTCCCGCCACAGCCTGGGCAATTCCGAGGAACAGGGCCTCGCGGGTCACCTGGATCAGGTGTCTGTTTTCCGGAGCGATCTCGCCAATAGCAAACGTAAAGGCTGAATCACCGTGGAAACCGTTCATATAGACCCCGCAATCCACCGAGACGATATCTCCTTCCCGGAGTGTCCGGGCCGAGGGGATCCCATGCACCACCTGGTCATTGATGGAGATGCACAGGGTTTTGGGAAATCCATTATATCCCTTGAACCCGGGCACTCCGCCAAAATCTCGGATGTGCTCCTCTGCGATCCGGTCGATCTCCTCCGTGGAGATCCCCGGTTTCATCAGCGGTGCAATCGTCGCCAGTGTTGCAGAAACGAGCAGGTTGCTTTTGCGGAGCAATTCAATCTCCTCGTCTGTCTTGATCTCAATCATACAAAGAACACAATCCGGACGGATCAGATGGTTGCCCCACCGGTCCGGCCCTTGATGCGGCCTGATTTCATCAGCCCGTCATAATGGCGCATCAGAAGATGACTTTCAATCTGCTGCAGGGTATCCAGGACAACACCCACCAGAATCAACAGGGAGGTTCCCCCGAAGAACTGGGCAAACTGGCTGTTTATGCCGATCATGCTGGCCAGGGCCGGCAAAATGGCGATGATAGCCAGGAAAATGGAGCCAGGCAGCGTGATCCTTGACATAATCGAGTCAAGGAATTCAACGGTTTTTCTACCGGGCTTGACCCCCGGGATAAAACCTCCGTTTCGTTTCATATCCTCTGCCATTTGTGTCGGGTTGACGGTAACGGCAGTATAAAAGTAAGTAAATGCTATGATTAACACCGCGAAAGTAAAGTTATACCAGAATCCGGTATAGTTACCGAAAGCCTGCAGGAATTTCCCTGCGGTCTCGGTATCGAATCGTCCCAACATCATCGGGAGGAACATGAAAGCCTGGGCGAAAATGATTGGCATAACTCCGGCTGCGTTGATTTTCAGCGGGATATATTGTCTGACGCCTCCGTACTGTTTGTTGCCGACAATCCGTTTCGCGTACTGGACGGGCACCCGTCGGGTGGCCTGCACCAGTGCAATGGAGGCCATTATGACGACCAGCAGCAGGATTATTTCCACCAGTACCATTACCAGTCCTCCGCCCTGCTGTTCGAGTTTCTGAGCCAGTTCGGCGGCAAGTGCGAAAGGAAGGCGTGCGATGATCCCGATCATAATGATCAGTGAGATCCCGT
This sequence comes from Bacteroidales bacterium, assembly GCA_046485255.1. Lineage (GTDB taxonomy): Bacteria > Bacteroidota > Bacteroidia > Bacteroidales > UBA12481 > UBA12481. The sequence goes on along the minus strand of JAWOHI010000017.1, from coordinate 6,043 downwards.
TTCCGATTCCTTTATCGGTGATTCGTTCGCCCAGCCACATAATGAACAGGGTGCCGGCGGTGAGGATGACGACCGAGGAGATGGTAAAGAAGACGCCTTTCAGGATGAAGGCCGATTCGGGCAACTGCACGTGCAGGTTATACAGGTAGCTGGGGCCCTGGGCGGCGGTTATGGCAACCGTCAACCATCGGGTGATCTGGTTCATTTTCTTCCGGCCGCTCTCGCCCTCTTTCTGCATACGCTGGAAATAGGGAACCGCGATGGTCATCAGCTGGATAACGATGGATGCTGAGATATACGGCATGATCCCCAAGGCAAAAACCGAGGCGTTGGAGAAGGCTCCACCCGAAAACATATCCAGCAATCCCTCCAAGCCCCCGGCAGTCTGCTGGCGCAATGCATCCAGCTGCGTCGGGTCCACCCCGGGCAACACGATGAAGCTGCCAAGACGATAAACCAGGATCAGTCCCAATGTGGTCAGGATTCTCGCTCGGAGGTCTTCAATCCTCCAGATGTTCTTAAGGGTTTCGATAAATCTTCTCATCCCGTTACAGTTTAACTACGGTTCCTTGCTGGGCTTCGATGGCCTTGACTGCTGAATTGGAGAAAGCGTGGGCTCTTACTTCGAGTTTCGCAGTAAGGCTACCGTTCCCAAGAATTTTTACCTTGTCGTTCTTCTTGACCAATCCGGCATCAATCAGGGAGTCGATATCAATGACCGTCAGGCTCTTCTTGTCGGCCAGCAGTTGGAGGGTGCTGATATTGATCCCCTTGAACTCCTTGCGATTGATATTCTTGAAACCGAATTTGGGAAGGCGGCGCTGAAGTGGCATCTGGCCTCCTTCGAATCCAACTTTGGTATGAAAACCCGAACGTGATTTAGCGCCCTTGTGGCCGCGCGTGGAGGTTCCACCGTAGCCCGAGCCCTGTCCGCGTCCGATTCTTTTCTCCTTGTGAACCGATCCTTCAGCTGGTTTGAGATTATGCAATTCCATTTTTTGGCTGTTCTATGAAAATTTGACTATTTCCCGGCTTCCACGGAAACCAGATGTTTAACTTTCTCCACCATACCCAGGATCTGGGGGGTGGCTTCCTGCTCCACAGTCGCATGCATCTTGCGCAAACCCAGTGCCTCCAGCGTTTTCTTCTGCCGGTCGGTGCAATGAATCTTACTGCGGGTCTGTGTAATTTTTATTTTGGCCATAATAGATGATTATCTGAATCCGGATTAACCGTTAAATACTTTATCAAGACTGACTCCGCGATGCTGCGCCACGGTGTAGGCGTCACGGAGCTCCACCAGGGCTGCCATGGTGGCCTTGACCAGGTTGTGAGGGTTTGAGGAGCCTTTCGACTTCGCGAGCACGCTCGTGATGCCAACGCTTTCCAGGACAGCGCGCATAGCACCCCCGGCCTTTACGCCAGTACCACTTGATGCGGGCTTCAGCCAGACGGTGGCACCGCCGAAACTGGCTACCTGCTCGTGGGGAATCGTTCCATTGATAACCGGCACCTTGATCAGGTTCTTTTTGGCAGCCTCAACTCCTTTTGCGATGGCTGTCGTCACTTCATTGGCCTTACCCAGGCCCCAGCCCACAACACCATCTTCATTTCCTACCACCACGATGGCGGAAAAGCTGAAGTTACGCCCCCCCTTGGTAACCTTGGTTACCCGGTTGATTGCCACCAACCGGTCTTTCAGCTCCAGGTCGGTCGTTTTTACTTTAAGTACGCTCGTCGACATATTCATTAAAATTTAAGCCCCCCTTCCCGGGCAGCATCCGCCAATGATTTTACTCTTCCGTGATACAAAAAGCCATTCCGGTCGAAAATAACCTGGGTGATGCCGTTGGCCAGAGCCTTCTCAGCAATCCTTTTCCCGACCAGCTTAGCTTGAGTCGTTTTATTGTCGCCCGGGTTCAGCACCACTTCCTTCTCCAATGAAGAAGCCGAAATGAGCGTACGGCCCGAGAGGTCATCAATCACCTGAACTGAAATCTGGCGATTACTGCGGTATACGGAAAGACGCGGCATCTCGCTGGTGCCCCCGATCTTCTTGCGTATCCGACTTTTGATCTTCAGTCTGCGTTCGCGCTTTGAAAAAGCCATCTCTTTATTCGTTTTAACTTATTTTCTACTATGCGGCCTATCCGGCATTAACTACCGGCCGTCTTTCCAGCCTTGCGGCGCAAGACTTCATTAACAAACTTGATACCCTTGCCTTTGTATGGCTCCGGCGGCCGCAGGGACCGGATCTTGGCAGCTACCTGTCCGATGAGCTGCTTGTCGATGCTTCGCAGCGTCACAATCGGGTTGCTCCTTCTTTCGGTGACTGCCTCCACCTTGACTTCAGGAGGAAGTTGGATCACGAACGGATGGGAGTAGCCCAGGTGCAACTCGAGCATTTGTCCATCGGCGGTTGCCTTGTAACCAACCCCGACAAGTTCCTGCTTAATCTCATAGCCGGTCGACACGCCGGTCACCATATTCTGAAGCAGCGAGCGGTAGAGCCCGTGCAAGGCCCGGTGGCGACGCTGCTCGGTTGGGCGGGTAACCAGAAGCTGGCCATCCTCCACCTTGACGGTGATATCTGGATCAACCTGCTGGGTAAGGGTTCCCAGGGGGCCTTTCACCTCAACCAGGTTGGTACCGGACACGTTGATGGTCACTCCGGAAGGTATGTTAATCGGTAACTTTCCAATTCTTGACATGGTCAATAACTTTTTAATAGACGTAACATAAAACCTCGCCGCCAACATTCTCCCGGCGGGCCTCTTTATCTGTCATCAATCCCTTGGAGGTCGATAGGATGGCAATGCCCATTCCATTGAGGACCCTGGGAATGTTCTCCACATCGGAATACTTCCGGAGCCCGGGCTTGCTTACCCGCTTGAGGCTCTTGATGGCGGGAATCCTGGAAATGGGGTGATACTTCAAGGCAATCTTGATGATACCCTGCTTGTCATCATCCTCAAACCGGTAGCTCAGGATATATCCTTTGTCAAAAAGGATCTTGGTCATATCCTTTTTGATGTTGGATGCAGGAATCTCAACCACTTTATGCTTGGCCATGATCGCATTGCGTATGCGCGTCAGGAAATCTGCAATCGGATCAGTCATCTTGTTTCTAATGTTATAATAATTACCAACTTGCTTTCTTAATACCCGGAATCAATCCCTGGGAGGCCATCTCCCGGAAAGAGATTCGGCTGATCCCGAACTGCCGCATGTAACCCTTCGGCCTTCCCGTCAGGTTGCAACGGTTATGCAACCGAACCTTGGATGAGTTCCTGGGGAGTTTGCTCAGTGCGGCAAAATCTCCTTCGGCCTTCAGACGTTCACGTTTTGCTGCGTATTTGGCTACCATTCTCTGTCGCTTGACTTCGCGGGCCTTCATGGACTCTTTTGCCATACCTATTTCTTATTTATTGATTTAAACGGCATTCCAAATTCCTTAAGCAGGGCAAACCCCTCTTCATCAGTTCCGGCGGTTGTCACGAAACTGATTTCCATCCCGATGATTGAGTGGAGCTTGTCGATATCGATTTCGGGGAAGATGATCTGTTCAGTGATCCCGAGGGTGAAATTGCCACGTCCGTCGAACTTGGCGCTGACCCCGTTAAAATCCCTGATCCTGGGCAACGCCACGGCGATCAGCCTCTCCAGGAATTCATACATCCTTTCGCGGCGGAGGGTAACCTTGACACCGATCGGCATCTTCTGGCGAAGCTTGAAATTGGAAATGTCTCTTTTGGAGAGGGTCTGAACGGCTTTCTGGCCGGCGATGTTGGTTAGCTCCTCCTGGGCAACCTCAATCAGCTTCTTATCAGCCACGGCGCGACCGACACCACGATTGATGACGATCTTCTCCAGGCGCGGCACCTGCATTATTGTCTCATAACCAAACTCTTTGGTTAACGCAGGGACAACCTCCTCCTGGTATTTTTTCTTTAATGACGGTACGTATTCCATTACTTGATCTCCTCTCCTGATTTCTTCGAAAATCTCACCAGTTTGCCTTTATCACTCAACCGGCGGCCAACGCGGGTCGGCTTTCCGGATGTCGGGTCAACAAGCATCAGGTTGGACAGGTGAACCGGTCCCTCCTTCTTGATGATCCCTCCCTGGGGAGCATTCTTGTCGGCTTTGGTATGTTTGGACAGCATATTGACTCCTTCGACCAGGGCGCGGTCCTTGTCGCGGATCACCTCCAACACTCGGCCTTGTTGGCCTTTGGAGTTGCCGGCAATCACGATCACCGTATCTCCTTTTTTGATTTTAAATTTCTTCTGCATGGTCCGTGCTTTTTTTATAACACCTCAGGTGCCAGGGAAACGATTTTCATGTACTTGTCGCGCAGTTCCCTGGCCACGGGGCCGAAAATACGCGTGCCGCGGATCTCACCGGCGTTGTTGAGCAACACGCATGCGTTGTCGTCAAACCGGATATAGGAACCGTCGCTCCTGCGGATCTCCTTGGCCGTGCGGACAACAACCGCCTTTGAGACGGTCCCTTTTTTCAGGTCGCCGCCCGGCAGAGCCGATTTCACGGTTACCACCACTTTGTCACCGATCGACGCATATTTACGGCTGGTACCGCCTAATACGCGGATGCACAGGACCTCTTTGGCGCCGCTGTTGTCGGCCACGATCATTCTGGATTCTTGCTGTATCATAGTTACTTGGCTCTTTCAAGGATTTCAACTAATCTCCAATTCTTTCGCTTGCTGAGCGGCCGGGTTTCCATGATCCTGACCAGATCACCTTCATTGCAGGTGTTCTGCTCATCGTGAGCGACGAACTTGGTGGTTTTATTGACGAATTTTCCGTAGATTGGATGTTTCACTTTTCTCTTTACAGCAACCACGATGGACTTTTCCATTTTGTTGCTCACCACCACTCCGGTGCGCTCCTTGCGCGGGTTTCTGTTAACTTCCATCATTATACGCTTTTCTTGGTTTCATTTAACTCCCTCTTGCGTAATTCCGTCTTCAGCTGGGCGACCAGTCGCCGGGTGCGGAGGATATGGTGGGGAGAATCCAACGGGGAAACCGTGTGGTTCATGGTCATTCTGACCAGGTTGCCCTTCTCGGTGTCGATCCTTTCGATCAATTCCTTGGCGGTCAATTCGCGAATCTCAACGTTTTTCATTATTCCTCGATTGTACTTTCAACAAAATCACGTCTGACAATAAATTTGGTCTTGATCGGAAGCTTCTGGGCAGCCAGCCGGAGTGCTTCGCGAGCCAATTCCAGGGGTACCCCTTCCGCTTCGAAAAGGATGCGGCCCGGACTCACCCTTGCCACGAATCCTTCGGGTGCACCTTTACCTTTACCCATTCGCACTTCGGCAGGCTTCTTCGTAATGGGCTTGTCGGGAAACACACGGATCCAGATCTGCCCCTGGCGCTGCATATGGCGGGTAACTGCAATACGGGCTGCCTCCAACTGCCTGCCTGTCATCCAGCAGGTTTCCATGGCCTTGATCCCGTAGGAACCGAAGGCAAGCTGGTTCCCCCTCTGGGAATTCCCCTTCATCCTGCCCTTTTGCTGCCTTCTGTATTTTGTTTTTTTCGGTTGTAACATGGCGATAGCTTTTATTCAATCGGTACTGGTTAACCTCTTTTCTTTTTAAATCCTTTCCTGGGGGCCTTGGCTCCAATATTGGGCGACAGATCACGCTTACCGTAGATCTCTCCCTTACAGATCCAAACCTTGATCCCGGTCGAACCGACCTTGGTGTGCGCTTCGGCCAATGCATAGTCGATGTCGGCACGCAGGGTATGCAAGGGTATCCTCCCCTCCTTGTAAGTCTCCGAGCGGGCCATTTCGGCACCGTTCAGACGACCGGAGATCTGGACCTTGATCCCTTCGGCACCCATCCGCATCGTGGAGGCGATGGACATTTTAATGGCGCGCCGGTAGGCGATCTTCCCCTCAAGCTGGCGGGCAATGTTGGTTGCCACGATCACGGCATCCAATTCAGGCCTCTTGATCTCATAAATATTGATCTGCACCTCCTTGCTGGTGATCTTCTTCAGTTCC
>JAWOHI010000359.1:0-2932 GCA_046485255.1 Bacteroidales bacterium | reverse complement strand
GTATCAAATAAAAAAAAGACCGCCAGGAGTTAAGTCCTAACGGTCTGTAAATCAGTTGTGGTCACTACTGGATTCGAACCAGTGACCCCCTGCTTGTAAGGCAGGTGCTCTGAACCAGCTGAGCTAAGCGCCCAAAAAAGTGGTGCAAATATAAGGGTATTTTTTACAATGCCAACTAAATTGTAAATCGTAATTCGTAATTCGGTTTAGGGGGACGCAGGGCGTGACACGGGTGCTCCGAGGGCAAGGATCCCCGCTTTCGCGGGGATGACAGCAACCGACAACCGACAACCGACAACTGTAAACCGTATATCGTAAATCAGGTAACTTTCCCCCGCTCTGCGCTCATATTCAAGTAAATGCCCTCCGATACGATTTGACGGATCCGGTGGATGGCATCGTAAATGTCCTTAAACGTCGTGTATAGCGGAGCAATCCCCAACCGGATATTATCGGGACTCCGGAAGTCGGGGATCACCACCCGGGCCCCGTCGGGCGGGTGGATCATCGCCTGGTTGATGCGGAAGGCCTCCGGATGGCGAATCGATACGTGGGAGCCGCGGATCGCCGGATCACGCGGGGAGCCGAGCTGAAAGCCAAGGGGCGCCAAATACTCATCAAACAGGGCGATCAGGTACTCCGACTGGGCAATGCTTTTGCTCCGGATCCGGTCCATCCCAGCTTCCAGCAACAAATCAATGCCCGGCTCGGTGGCCCGTGCGGATAATACAGGCGGAGTGGAGACCAGGAATCGTCTCATGCCTGAAGCCGCCCTGAAACCGGTGGTGAATTCAAACGGGTCCTGCTCGGCAAACCAGCCCCAGATGGGATTGATCAGCTTGTCCTGCAGATCCTTGCGCACATAAAGAAAGGCCACCGAACCGGGTCCTCCGTTCATATATTTATAAGTACAGCCCACCGCCAGATCAGCCCCAGCACCATTCAGGTCGACCGGAACGGCCCCGGCGGCGTGACTTAAATCCCACAGCACCAGAGCCCCTTTGCTGTGAGCCCCTTCGGTGATGCGGCCCATATCATATTTGAAAGCGCTCTTGAAAGCCACGTGGGTGAGCGTCACCAGGGCGGTCCCATCCCCAACGCGCTCCAGGAGAGCCTCCTCATCCATCGTGATCCCGTCGCGGCTCTCCGCGACCTCGATGCAGCAATCATTGGTCAGGATCGAGTCAAGACCTTGAATGACATAGAGATCCGATGGAAAATTCATTGAATCGGTCAGGATGATATCGCGGTCCCCCTGATATTGCATTGCCGCAAAGGCCAGCTTGAACAGGTTGAGCGAGGTGCTGTCGGTGAGGATCACCTCATCCTCCCCCGCCCCAATAAGCCGGGCAATCTTGCCCCCGATCCGCTCCGAAAGGGCCATCCACTCCTCATTCCACCCGCGGATCAACCGCCCACCCCACTCGTGCTCCACCATCTGCCTCATCAGCTCCACCGTCCGAACCGGCAACCGTCCCAACGAATTGCCATCCAGATAGATCAGATCCGGATCATCAGTCAGGAACTCATCCCTGAAGGAGCGCAGAGGATCGGCGGCATCAAGCTCGCCCGGAAGGAGAAGTCGGTTTGACATTTTGCTTTTAGTTTAGACAGCCGATTGCAGACGGCAGAAACCCGAAACCTTGAACCTAAAACCCGTTCTCCGAGGCCAGGGATCCCGACTTCCGTCGGGATGACACCAGGACGTACCATCATCCCCCTCCCACCGCGTCCGCCACTACGAACGTGCTGCCGGTCACTACGATCAGGTCGTTGCGGCCCGCAGCTTTCCGCGCGGCTTCCAGCGCCCCGGGCACCGTCTCGTGAATGGTGCCGGAGAGGCCGTAAAAACCGGCCTTTGCCGCCAATAGCTTGACATCCAAGGCTCTGGGTATGCTGGCCATAGTGAAGTAATAGCGAGCCTCCCTGGGAAGGATCTGCAGGATGTGGTCGATCTCCTTGTCGCCGACAGCACCATAAACCAGGTGCAGACGTTCGTGACGGGTATTCTCGATCTGCTTGATTATCTGACGGATGCCGTCAATATTGTGCGCCGTATCGTACACCACGGCCGGCTGGCGCGACACCACCTCCCAACGACCCCGAAAGCCGGTCAGGTCACTCACCTTGGAAAGGCCCTCATAGATCATCTCATCCGTGATGTTCCACCCTTTCAACCTCAACAGCTCCAAAACCTCGAGCACCACCGGCAAGTTGCGTCGCTGGGCCAGGCTGAGCTGATCGGACCACAGCTCGGGATACACCGGGTTCTTGCCACGCATCACCTGAAAATAGTGCCTTCCCTCCGGCGTGATCACCGAACAGGGCACCTGGAAATAGTCGTTGGCAAAATAGACCGGACTGTTTAGGGCAGCGGCAGCCTCCTCAAACACCTGGCGGGTCTGCCGGTTCTTGTCGCCGATCACCACCGGGATCCCCTCCTTGATGATGCCGGCCTTTTCCACGGCGATCCTTGCTATGGTGGCACCCAGGTATTCCGTGTGATCGAGCCCGATATTGGTGATGATGGAAACCACCGGATCGATGATGTTCGTTGAATCCAGCCGTCCTCCCATCCCAGTCTCCACCACCGCCAGGTTTATGCTTTCGCGAGAGAAATAATCGAAGGCCAGGGCGACGCTCATCTCGAAGAAGCTGGGCTTCAACTCCTCCAGGATGGGCTGGTGCGCCTCGACGAACCGTGTCACCTCCCGCTTGGGGATCATCTCCCCGTTGATCCGGATCCGCTCCCGGTAATCCACCAGGTGCGGCGAAGTATAGAGCCCGGTGCGATAACCCGCCACCTGAAGCACGGCGGCCAGCATACTGGAAACAGAACCCTTGCCATTGGTGCCCGCAATATGAAGCGATAAGAAATTCCGGTGCGGAAAGCCAAAATAACGGTCGAGCTTCAGCGTAGTATCCAGGCTGG
>JAWOHI010000350.1:0-4351 GCA_046485255.1 Bacteroidales bacterium | reverse complement strand
CGACTCCCAGCTTGAAGCCTGCTTCAATGGGGTCGGGCCGGAGGATAAAATTCGGATCAAGCCCTTCCTGGTGGAGGACTGGTCAGGGTTCATTCACTCCTCCCCACGCGAGGTGTTTGAACCTGTTGACACCTCCGTTGAACGAAGCAGGCTGGGCAGGCTGCTTGAGCTGATCACGGAGCTCCCCTCAGACCGGATTTTCTTTCAGAAAGCGCATAAGATCATCGAAGGGAGGAAAAAACTGGTGGAGGCCGACCGGCTCGACTGGGCGATCGGTGAGTTGCTGGCCTATGCCTCACTGCTGGAGGAGGGTACGGGCATACGCTTGTCGGGGCAGGACAGCGAACGCGGCACTTTTGCCCACCGGCACGCTGCCTGGGTTCAGGAGGACACCGGAGATAAGTATTATCCGCTGAAACAACTGGGCCACGGCGTAAATGGGTTCTCGATATTTAATTCTCCGCTGTCAGAGTATGCCCTACTGGGATTTGAGTACGGATACGCGTTGGCGATGCCGCGGACCCTGACAATATGGGAGGCCCAGTTCGGCGATTTTGCCAACAACGCCCAGGTCGTTATTGACCAGTACATCGTTTCGGCCGAGGAGAAGTGGGGGCTGCAAAACGGCCTCGTGCTGTTCCTTCCCCACGGATACGAAGGCCAGGGCCCTGAACACTCCAGCGCACGGATCGAGCGATTCCTGACGATGGCCGCCAACTACAATATTACCGTGGCCAACCCGACCACCCCGGCCAGCCTGTTCCATCTCCTGCGGAGGCAGATGGCGCGCCGGTTCCGGGTTCCGTTGGTTGTTTTTACGCCAAAGAGCCTGCTTCGGCATCCCGACTGCACCTCTTCCCTGGATGAGTTTGCCTCCGGAGGGTTCCAGGAGATACTGGACGATCCCAACACAGACCCCTCACTGGTTAAGCGGGTCGTATTTTGCTGGGGGAAAATGTATTACGAACTGCTCAAGCCCAAAGCCGAGTGGAACGCCCGTGATATCGCCCTGATCCGCATTGAGCAGATGTACCCCTTCCCGCACGAACGAATGAAGGCCGTCCTGGCAAGGTATCCGAATGCCCAACTGCATATCTGGGTTCAGGAGGAGCCCGAAAATATGGGAGCCTGGCGTTTTCTTCAAAATGAAGTCAGGTACGTGGATTGGATTCCCGTTTGCCGTAAGGCCAGCGGTTCACCCGCCACCGGCCTGAACCGTATCCACCAGATCACCCAGCTGGAGCTGGTGGACAAGGTTTTCAGGCGTTGCACCTGCGAGCTGAAGAACACTTATTGCGGACTGCAATGCGTTGAGGGCAAGAGCAGGATCGAGATCCTCAGGGAATTCGAATATTTATAAAAGACTGATACGATGATCGACATTAAAGTTCCATCGCCCGGTGAATCCATTTCGGAAGTAGAGATCGGGTCCTGGATGGTTGAATCCGGGTCTATTGTCCTTAAAGACCAGGAGGTTGTCCTTTTGGAGAGCGAAAAGGCGAGCCTGGCCGTCAATGCCCCGGAGGGCGGGCGGATCGAGATACTGGTTGAACCCGGTACGCGGGTTGCCGTGGGATCCGTCATTGCCCGCATCGACCCGGCGGCCGTCGCTGGTGATATTCCGCTGGCTAAACCCCAGCCCGCCAAGATGGAGGAGCCAGGAAAGGGCAAGGCCGCTCCGATGGCTGATTATACCCCGACAGCGAAGGTCACCCCCCTGGCCCTTAAGACGATGGAGGAGAAGGGGTTGTCCCTGGCCGAGGTGCTCGAGGGACTGCGGCGTATCACGAAGCAGGACGTGGTGGTCGCGGCGGACGCCTTAAAAGCCGACCGGTCGGCTTCCGCACCAGCCCCCCCGGTCGCCCGTACCGAACGAAACGAGGAGCGGAAGCGGATCTCCCTCCTGAGGCAAAAATTGAGCGAAAGGCTGGTAGCAGTCAAGAACGAAACGGCCATGCTGACCACCTTCAATGAGGTCGATATGAGCGCAGTAATCGACCTGAGAAACCGGCATAAGAAGGTTTTCGAAGAGAAACACGGCGTGAAACTCGGCTTTATGTCCTTCTTCACGCTGGCGGCAAGCAGGGCTTTAGTGGCTTTCCCCCAGGTCAATTCACAGTTCGACGGGGATGAGATCATCACCTTTGGCTATACCGATATCGGGATCGCCGTTCAAACGCCGAAGGGCCTGATGGTCCCGGTGATCAGGAACACCAACCTGTTAAGCCTGGCCCAGATCGAGTTGGCCATCTCTGCCACCGCCCAGAAGGCGCGCGACAACCGGATCACGCTGGACGACCTCCAGGGCGGCACCTTCAGCATCACCAATGGCGGTGTTTTCGGATCCCTCCTGTCAACCCCGATCCTGAACCCACCCCAGCCGGCGATCCTGGGGATGCATAACATCGTTGAAAGACCAGTGGCACTGGCCGGCCAGGTGGTGATCCGCCCGATGATGTACCTGGCGCTCTCCTATGACCACCGGGTGATCGACGGAAAAGATTCAGTCGGGTTCCTGAAGATGATCCGGGAGCTGATCGAGAGCCCGCTCAACCTGTTGGATCCGGGAGGAAATGCGGAGAGGGGCCTTCTTGGCCTTTGACCACCTCTACCAGCTCTTTCTGATCGATATACAGGATAAAGCCCCTCACCGGGTCAAATCCCAAGTGGCCTATCAGATCCATATATTCCGCCACTTGCCGGTGATGGGGACGTTCCGGCTTGCCTGTCTTATAATCAATAACTTCGGCGGCACCGTCCCGGATAACGATTCGGTCGGGGCGCCTTTCCGGCCGACCGGGAATCAGGATGGAGCGTTCGGTCAGTACCCGGCCCGATCCGTCGAACCAACGGAGCACTTCGGGGATGTCAAAGATCGCCTCCACCTGCTGGCGGGCGGCTGACACGTCAAGGCCGGCAAAGGTCTCATCCTGTGCAATTTCCAGAATGCTGCGCTCCAGGTCACCTACCGTGACCATTGATTCCAGCAACCGGTGCACCATTTCACCGGTCAGGCGCGCCTCTTCGGCCACTACCTGCCGGGGTTCGACCGGGAAGGTACCGCGGCCCAACCCGATCACTCCCGGATCCACCATCTCGTGGGTCGTCAGGATCGCAGTCGCTTTCTTTCGCTGTCCCTGATCCCCGGTCAGGAATCGCCCCTGTTCATCAAGCTCCCTGGAGAGGACCTCGTGCAAAGCGTTGGCAACTGTTTCCGACTTTTCAGCGAGCGGACAGAAAGCGAGCAGCACATCCTTCGGCCGGGTGAAGGACACGTAGAGCAGGTTGAGGTTGTCTAAATGGGTATCAATCCATTCCTGCAGGTAAAAATCAGAGAACCAGGTTTCCTTCATTTTCTCCGTATATACCACCGGCAGGACAGGCGCCTGATCGAAGGGAGGCTGGGTGGTTGAAACCCATAGATAAGGGGCTTTCAACGAGTTGTGGTCGAGGTCCCAATTACAGAAAGGGAGGATCACGACCGGGCTCGACAATCCCTTGGCCTTATGGATGGTCATTATCTTCATCGCATTGGGCCGGCTCTCGGTTACCAGCATTTTCTTATGGCCGCTCCTTTCCCACCACTCCAGGAATCCTGCCGCGTGGCCCTGGCCCGACCGCCCGAACCGTCCCACCATATCCCTGAACTGCAGCAGGTATGGCTGGTCTGAATCCTCCATTGCCTGCCCCAGCAGGTTGATCAGGTGGTCAACCATTACGGTCAGGTCCAGCCTCGACAAGGAATCCGCCTGCCCGATCAGGGCCGTTACCAGCGGATGGATCGCATCGGGGTCGATCCCCCACCCGTCAGGGTCGTGATCTGTCAGTTCCCAGGAAAGGAGCTTGCCGTGAAGGGGGTTGTCGGGATCCACCAGGATGTTCAAGGCCAGGAGCACCCTCCTGATGGCGGGGTTGGATCCAATCCTGAAAATATCAGCCGAAACCACTGCCCACCCTTCTACGGGGCTGCCGTCAGCCCTGGTCTTATAGTTGGTCAGCATTTTGCCGATCATCTCGCCCTCACTATTTTTCCTCACCAGGAAAAGGATATCCTCCTGACGGTAACCCTTATTAAGGAGCAGGTCGTCAACCGCCAACGGGAGCTCCCTGCCCAGCCACTCCAGGAGATCGTCCTTTGTCTCCCCCTTCTCCTTTATCCTGAAAACGATTTCAACCCGGCCGCCCTCCCCGGAGTGGACACCCTGCTCCTGGGTGGAATCACGGTAAGCATCGCGGATCAGCTGCGGCGATAATTGTCCGGGCCCGGCCGCCCCATCCTGAGCCGCCTCGTAGTAGCCCGCCACCACCTCCGGCATCCTGGCAAACACCTTGTTGTTAAAACGGATGATCT
>JAWOHI010000258.1:0-3757 GCA_046485255.1 Bacteroidales bacterium | reverse complement strand
ATCAAATTGTATAAAGCTTATAATGTAGTACTTGCCAACGCATAGGTTTTCTAATAAGCTCATTTTAAAATACTTAACAAACAGATGACAACTCTTATATAATGAGTTGACAACTCTACAGGTTAATTCATTGACTTTTAACACTTTACTACTATTCATCCTGAAATCACGATTTCATAACATTCTGATTTTATGACCAATGATTATTGGCCGTGGAAGATGACAATTCTATAAAGTTGACAACTCTATCATTATGATCACACCAAAAACAAAAATCCTCGACCTCCTAACCGAATATCCGGCCCTCGAAGAGGTCCTGTTCGAAATAAGTCCGGCGTTCAAACAACTGAAAAACCCGGTGCTGCGGCGAACCGTAGCTCGCGTGACCACCCTCCAGCAGGCCGCCATCGTGGGCGGGATCCGGGTCGAAGACCTCGTAAACCGCCTCAGGAAAGCGGCGGGATTGGAGGAGCCTGGGGCACAGGGGCACGAGGGCACAGGGGCACAGGGGCACCAGGGCACAGGGGCACAGGGGCACCAGGGCACAGGGGCACCGGAGTGGTTCGATGCCAACCGCGTCACCAAAAAGCTCGACGCGCGCGAAATGCTCAACCGCGGCGAGCACCCGGTGGCACAAGTACTGGCTGACCTACATACCCTGCCCCGGGGGGAGATCTACGAACTGACCGCCCCCTTCAACCCGGCCCCGCTAATCGACAAGGCTACCGGACTGGGATACCGGCACTGGATAAACCAGGTGGCCGACGAAGAGTTCAGGGTCTATTTCAGCAGCTGAAGATTTATGTAGCTTTGCCTGAATGATTCCGTTACTTATCATTGAGGACGAAGCGGCCCTCAGGAGCTCAATGGCAGCCTACCTGCAACCGGCTGGCTATCGTTGCACCACCGCCGGCACTTACCACGAAGCCCTCAGGGTCATCGACCTGGAGGATTATTACTGCATCCTGGTCGACATCGGCCTGCCGGATGGAGACGGCCTGAAACTGATCCGCCTGCTCAAGGAGAACCAGTCGGCCGCCGGAATAATCGTGGTATCCGCCCGGGATACCCTCGAGGATCGCATCAAGGGCCTGGAAACCGGAGCCGATGATTATCTGGTTAAGCCGTTCCACCTCTCGGAGCTGAACGCCCGAATCCAAAGCGTGATCCGCCGAACCCGAAGGGGAGGACAGATGAACCTGATCCACCGGAGCCTGGTGGTCGATCCGGAAGCCCGCAAAGCCCTTGTCAATGGCGAACCAATCGACCTCACCAAAAAGGAGTTCGATATGCTGGTCTACCTCCTCACCAATCGTGGCCGGGTGGTTACCAAAGAGTCGATCGCGGAGCATATCTGGGGAGATGTCCTGTTCGGAACCGACTATTCGGATACCGTTTACACCCATATGAAAAACCTGCGGCGAAAGCTGGAGACCAAATCGGGCGAGGTGTGGGTGCAAACGGTTTACGGGATGGGGTACAAACTGGAGGAGGAAAAGTGAAACTACTGAGCCTCACCTCCTTTTACCTGGCCGTCCTCTCGCTCCTCATCTTCTTCCTGATGGGCACCATCCTTTTTGTTACCCTCCGGAGCGCCAGCGACCGCGAAGCCGATGCGCGACTCCTCCAGGAAAAGACCCAAGTGCTGGGTAATCCCGAACTGCTGATGGTGGCCACTATGGCCAACCTGCCATTCCACGAACGGCTCTCTTTCAGGGTCCTGGACACAACCGGATCTTCCGCTTTTCAATCACCGATTGACCATATCCTGTTCGACAGCCTCTATGCCGATACCATCGCCAACACCCGCCAACAAGCACGATTCCTCCGGTTCTACGGCGTAGTGCAGGGCGACCCGGTGGAGTTTACCCTTCGCAACGACAAGCTCTCCTCCACCGAGGTGATCAAGCGCATATCCATCGCCACCACCCTCCTGTCCATCCTTTTCATTTGGCTGATCTTTATCATCAATCGACTGGGTTTTAAGCGATTATGGAGCGGATTCTTTGATACCCTCAAAGCCGTGCGCCGGTATGGACCGGAACAAAAAGCCCTGATGCTAGCCGAATCGGGCATCCTGGAGTTCCAGGTGCTGAACCGGACCATCGAAAAAATGACCGCCCGCACCAGCGAGATGTACAGCAACCTCCAGGATTTTACCGCACACACCACCCACGAACTGCAAACCCCGCTGGCCGTCATCCGCTCAAAAACCGAACTGCTCCTCCAAACCCCGGGACTCACGTGTGATCAGCTCGATTTGATCAGATCGATCGAGGAAAACGCACGACACCTCTCCCAGCTGAACCGCTCCCTTTCTCTCCTGTTCAAGATCGGAAACCAAAGAGTGCCTGAAGGAGAAGGTTTCGTGGCAGCACCCCTGATCCGCCAAAGCCTGGAAAACCTCGAAGCCCATATCGAAGCGATGAACCTGAAAATCAGACTCGAACTTGATGAGGAGACCCATCTGCCAGCCGATCCGCCAATGGGAGCCATCCTGATCCAAAACCTGATCAAGAACGCCATCGTCCATAACATCCTGGAGGGATCCATCGATATCCGGCTGGAAAACGGATCATTCCGGGTGCGCAACACGGGAACCCACCCGGAACGGCCTCCCCAGGACTTTTTTACTGAGTTTGTAAAAGGCCCCGCATCGAAAGGACTCGGACTCGGCCTTTCGCTGGTCAGGAAGGTCGCGCAGGTGAACCAGCTGGCGATTGATTATCAGTATGAATCCGGATTCCACACTTTTTGCGTGACCTGGCCCGAAAAAAACGGGGAAAGCCGACGAATCTTCAGAATGTCTTCAGAATCCCCCCCTAATTTTGAGCCGTTAAGTTAGAGATTAAGAGAGTTTGTTGAATTTTTCGGCAGGGCCTGTTGACCAAAAAGTCGACAGGCCTTGCCGATTCTGGGGGGTCAGGTCAGGGCGATGTCCAGGTAAGGCCTTGAACAATCAATCTTCTCTTTTTCAATAAGATCCGGATCGAAAGTCCCTATTATGATATGCGAATCCAGGGGCTGGGTAAAGAATCCCCGGATGGCGGCCATCAGCGGATCTCCTTCATAACTTCCAATCTGCACCATATTATATCCTCTCCGGCGGGCCTGTGTATAAACATAAGTGACCAGGGCACGCAGGATCTCCGGGTTGCGCTCCTCCACGCCGTAATCATTGATCACGAGTTCACGGAAGTGATCGCCGGGTTTGGGCAGTGGCGGCAACCGCAAGATCGGGGTTGCCATCCGGTAGAAAAACCGGACCCAGGCATAGCGGCCACGGTAGGCCATCACACGCAACTTCCTGATCTCCCGGATATCCCAGGCCGAGCAGACCCCAACCACCTTTCCCCCGCGTTCGGCAAGGCAATAATCCCCGATGGTGAAACCCGGTCGCGCCTCGATGGTCTTAAGCAGGGACTCCGGTGTCATCACCGGTCCGAACAGGCGGCTCCGGTACTCCCCGTCCAGCAATTCGGCAATCCGGGGGAGGTCGGCGCCGGTTGCCCGGCGGACCGAGTAGCCCCTGATGGCTGCTTTCGGCAGCAGGACAAGGATGTTGAAGATCCGGTTGATCCCAATGGAAGCCGAGAAAGGGATAAATGGAAACTTGCTGATCCGCCTTCCAATCATCAGTTCGGTGTTCCGGTTCCCCCTCAAAGCAGTGGCGTACCCCAGGCCGATTTCCTCCAGGGCTTCCTTGAACAGCGGCTCCGATACCTTGTAGAGCCAGCCCGCAAAAGGGGCTGGCTCT
>JAWOHI010000329.1:0-3553 GCA_046485255.1 Bacteroidales bacterium | reverse complement strand
TTCGTGCTGAACGACATCCAGCTTGGGTGGTCGGTTTCCTGCCTGATCCTGGGCGCGATGATGGGCAATGCCCTCGCCGGACCGGTCAGCGACCGGATAGGCCGGAAAAGTACGCTGATCATCACCTCCGTGCTGTTTACAATCTCAGCGGTGAGTTCGGCCCTGGCCTTTGACTTCTGGTTCTTCATCCTGGCCAGGATTCTCGGAGGCATCGGTGTCGGGGGAGCCATCCTGATCGCACCCATCTACATTGCCGAGATCGCACCCGCAGAAAAAAGAGGCCGCCTGGTTTCCTTTAATCAGCTGAACATCGTGATTGGGATATCGGCGGCCTATTTCTCCAACTATTTCCTGCTGGAGACGGGGGTGAACAACTGGCGGTGGATGCTCGGGATTGAGGCGCTCCCCGCCCTGATCTACTTCGGAGCCCTCTTTACCGTGCCGCCCAGTCCCCGGTGGCTCTTCAAGCAGGGGATGAAACTGCAGGCGAGGATCATCCTGGAAAAGATCGGGGGGGCTGAGTATTCCAAGGCCTGCCTGCAGGAAATCCAGGAGAGTTTCAACCGCGAGACTTCCAAATCCTCGATTTCTACGCTATTCTCGAAGAAATACGGTTTCATCCTATTCATCGGCCTCACGATCGCATTCTTTCAGCAGATTACCGGGATCAATGCCGTGATGTACTACGCTCCCACCATTTTCGAGCAGGCCGGGGGCGAAACCAGGGCCGCTTTCTCACAGGCCGTGGCCGTGGGACTGACGAACCTGGTCTTTACAATCATCGCCATCAACCTGATCGACCGGCTGGGGCGGAAGACGCTGCTGATCATCGGTGCCGCCGGAATGTCGCTGGCCCTGGCCATCCTGGGGATCTCCTTCAACAAGCCCGTTGAGGAGGTGAATACCGTCGTGGTCCTCTCCTCCATCCTGCTGTACGTAGCCTCATTTGCAGTCTCTTTCGGGCCGGTAATGTGGGCGCTGCTGTCGGAGATCTTCCCCAATGTCATCAGGGGATTAGCCATCTCTCTCGTGGGATTCTTCAACTCCCTGGTCAGCTTCTCCGTCACCCTGGTATTTCCGTGGGAGCTTAGTACGATCGGACCGTCCGGAACCTTCTTCATCTATGGCGGGATGGCCCTGTTCTCCCTATTGTTTGCCGCCTTCTTCGTCCCCGAAACGAAAGGAAAATCACTTGAACAGCTGGAACGGGAACTAGTTAGAGAAAGGTAACATTATGAAAATCAACTATACATATCCACTGATCCTATTGACCGCCATCCTGATGATGCTGCCGGGTTGCGCCAACCGTTCAACCAACAATCCTGACAGGCCAGGGCCGAAGATGGTCAAGGTCGTGCAGCAGGGCGACCAGTTCACCCTGATGGTTGACGGCCAGCCTTTCTTTGTCAAGGGCGCGGGCTGTGAATTCGGGGACATCCCGGCTCTGGCCCAGCACGGCGCCAACTCCTTCAGGACCTGGAGAACGGATAACGGACAACAGACTGGCGAGGAGGTGCTCAATGCCGCATACGAACACGGGCTAATGGTTTGTATGGGCATTGAGATCGGCAGGGAACGCCACGGATTCGATTATAACGACCCGGCGGCGGTGAGGGAACAGTATGAGTTCGTTAAACAGGAAGTGCTCAAGTACAAGGATCATCCCGCCCTGCTCGCCTGGGGCATCGGTAACGAGCTGAACCTTCATTCAACCAACCCGGCCGTGTGGGATGCCGTCGAGGATATCGCCTTGATGATCAAGGAGATTGACCCCCGCCATCCGGTGACCACGATGCTTGCCGGATTTGGCAAGGGGCTTTGGGAAATCATCAAACCCCGTTGCCAAAGTCTTGATTTCCTGTCATTTCAATTCTATGCCGATATTGTCAATCTCCCGAAATACATTGAGGAGGCCGGTTACGAAGGGCCCTACCTGGTGACCGAATGGGGGGCAACGGGTCATTGGGAATCTCCACTGACGGATTGGGGCCGGCCGATTGAGCAGAACAGCAGGGAGAAAGCCGAATCCTATCTGCTCAGGTATCAAACCGTCATTGAAGCCGATCCGAAGAGGTGCCTGGGAAGCTACGTCTTTCTCTGGGGTCAGAAACAGGAGCGGACCCCCACCTGGTACGGAATGTTCCTGGAAAACGGGGATAAAACCGCTTCCATTGATGTGATGCATTATGTCTGGAATGGCCATTGGCCTGAAAATCAGACTCCACGACTCGATTCATTACGGATGAACGGCCAGTCGGCCTACGAAAGCGTCACTACGACTCCGGGTCAGCAATGCCTGGCGGCGGTCTATGCCGTTGATCCCGATGGGGATGACCTGACCATCAGCTGGGAGATCATCCCGGAAGTGGCCGAAGGCGAGCAGAGCGAAGGGGGTGACTTTGAAAGGCGCCCCGGCACGATTCAGACCGATTACCGGAACCTAAACGGCACCACGGTCGAATTCATTGCTCCCGCCGCGAGGGGCGAATACCGGCTCTTCGTGTACGTTTCTGATGGGAATGGCAGCAGCGGTACGGCCAACATCCCGTTTCTGGTTAAATGAATTGACATTGGGTAGATTATGATGAACGAGGGATCGCACCAGTCCTATCCCCTGTGGACCTTCCTGCTTGATGGCCAGGGCTCCTTCATATCGGCAAATCCGGACCAAACCAGCCGGTTGTATTTCCCCCTGATGAATGAGGCCGGTATGAAGAGCTTCGTCACGCCGGAACTGAAGGGCGACATTTGCGGGGCCTTTGACCAGTACCTGACCGTTCCGGTCGTTACGGAGGACCTTCACAGGACCCTTAACAGCCGGTATTTCTGGGTATTGATGGAAGATATGCCCCCCTGGTCGGTCAACGGTCTGGGGAGCTGGCAGCAATCCCTTAAGTGGAGCGAAAGCGCTGAGAAATCCGAAATCACGGCCCGGCCCGGCACGTTCATTCTCAGAAGGTTCCACCCCCTGGTGCCCCTGGAGGCCGAGATCACCATCATCGTTCCGGCAGGACCCGACCGGGTGGAGCTGTGGCAGGTGAAGCTGATAAACAGGGGTGAGGTTCCCTTGAGGATCACCCCGTTCGCCGCCCTGCCCCTTTTCGGCCGCTCGGCTGATAACCTGAGGGATCACCGGCAGGTCACGACAATGTTTCAGAAAGGCTGGCGGAACCCGTTTGGGGTACGGATCAAGCCCAACATCATCCACGATGAGACCGGCCATAAGGTGAATAAAACCAGCTACTTCGTCTATGGATGCGACGAGCGGGGGAACAAGCCGGAGCGGATCTGGTCGCGGATGCAGGACTTCATCGGTGAGGGGGGCACGCTGGCCAATCCCGAGGCGGTGTGGAAGAACCTCCCGGAGCCGGAAGTTACCGAGGCCCAGCGGAATGGCAGGGAAACTGTGGCTGCCCTGGGCTTTGCGGAGATCAGCCTGGAGCCCGGCTCCGAATCAACCTACCTGGTGGTTGTGGGAATCACGGAAGAAGACGATGATAACCAGCTATTTGAACGCTACAACTCGCCCGACAAATTCAGGGAAGCCTGGAAA
>JAWOHI010000134.1:0-4574 GCA_046485255.1 Bacteroidales bacterium | reverse complement strand
GGCATCCCGCGGCAGGCGGTGGAGAAGAACCTGCCCGTCAAGGGCACGGACCTCCGCGCGCAGGACATCGCCGACCCGGCGAGCATCTGCCCGTGGAACCCCGACATGTATGGCGTCGACCTGTCGAAACCCGGCGCGCAGGCCTACTACGACTCGGTCTTCGAGCTCATCGCGTCGTGGGATGTTGGGCCGTGCTGCGACTGGGCATAGACAATGTTGGGGTCAACCGGGTCGGCCACCGACTCGAACCCGTCGCCGCTGACCGTGATCATCCAATCGGAGGAGACGATGCCGTGGTTGCTCAGGGTCTGCGAGGGGCCGAACATACTGTAGTTGTCCTGGGTTCCGCCGAGGATATTGTAGAACGGGAGGTCGTTATCAACGCTCACCTTGTAGAACTGGGTAACCGGAAGGTTGGTGAAGAGCCTCCAGGTCTTGCCCCGGTCGAAGGTCTCATACAGGCCGCCGTCGGTTCCCTCCAAATGGTGCAGGGTATTGTTTGGGTTGATCCAGAGGCAGTGGTTATCAATGTGTTTACTGGCCTCACCTCGCCGCGTGAATGTGGTTCCCCCGTCAAAAGTCACCATCGTATAGGTGTCCATCAGGTAAACGCACTCCTCATTGACCGGGTCGGCAATGATCTCCTGATAATAGTTGCCGCTGGAGACAGTGTTGCTCATCTTCTCCCAGGAGGCGCCCCGGTTGAGGCTCCGGTAGAATCCCCCACCCTGTCCTTCCACGACGGCATAGATCTTTTCGGGGTTGGCCGGAGAGATGGCCATCCCGATCCTTCCCCTATCACCGCCAGGCAGCCCGCGGTTGATCTTCTCCCAGGTCTTGCCGGCATCCACCGACTTGTAGATGCCCGACTCCGGACCGCCGCCCAGGTAGGTCCACTGCCGCCTCTGGCGCTGATGGGCCGGCGCATAGATCACGTCCGGGTTGCGCGGGTCGAGGTGCACCTCGTTGATCCCGGTATGCTCGCTGACAAAGAGGATGCACTCCCACGTCTGACCGCCATCGGTGGTCTTGTATAGGCCTCGTTCGCCGCCCGAGCTCCAAAGCGGTCCGTAGGCCGCCACGTACACCACGTCGGGGTTGCGGGGATCCACCTGGATCATCCCGATGTGTTCCGATTTCTTGAGGCCCATATTCTTCCAGGAGGCTCCGCCGTCGACCGACTTGTACACCCCGTCGCCATAGGCCACGCTTCGTTGGTTGTTGTTCTCCCCGGTACCCACCCAGATCACGTTCGGGTTGGTGGGGTCCATCGTGATGCATCCAATGGAGAAGGAGCCTTCATTGTCAAAGATCGGCTCGAAATTCAATCCGGCGTTGGTCGTTTTCCAGACGTTACCAGATGCCACTCCAACATAGAACTCGCTGTGGTTCCGTGGATTAACGGCGATGTCCGATATCCTTCCGGAGGTCAGGGCCGGGCCAATGCCGCGCCACCTGAATCCATTCAGGGAGACCTCGGAGAGGGCGTCGCGGGTTCCCGGTTCGCTCCGGTTGTCGCGCCGCTGGGCAAAAAGCGATGAAGTGGCCAGAAGAGCCACCATCATCAGGGTTAATAATCTGAGATTGAATCGGTTCATAATTATACATTTTGGTTGTTAACTGCGTGGTCGACTGCCCGGTATCAGGCCGGGTCTTTCCTGCGAATGTCATAAGCCATCAGCATCTCCCCGCGCCGGACGTAGAGGATGCCATTGTGGATGAACAGATGGGCCCAGTGGTAGCCATTGCCGTGGGTCATCTGGAAGCTGCTCACCAGGTCGAACTTTTCGGGGTCGGGTCTGACCAGCCCGATGAAGCCCTTGCGGTCCTCATAGATGTACATCATACTGTCGGCATAGATGATGTTTCCCTTGTTGATCCAGTCGTGAAGGTAGGTCACCTCCCCGTGTTTCCAGCTGAGACATACCCACTTACCCTTTGTATTATGGTAGAAATTGGATCCATAGATATGATCGCCGATCAGCAGGAGCCCGCCGTGGTGGTTGTCAAGGGTTTCATTAAGCCATTTTTCGCGAACCGTGGTACCGGTCGAGTCCATCTGGAGCATGATGGCCGGGTAATCGTACCCTTTTGATATGAAAATCTCCAAACCCTTGTATATCGGGTTGTTGGTCATACACTCCCCGTTGCCCGGCTCGTCCCGGTCGCGCTCCACGGTGTGGTGCTGGTAGCTCCAGATGGTCCGGCCGGTCTGGGGGTCGAGTGCCATCAGGTGCTTGGCGGTGCTCCCGAGGATATACCGGAGTCCGTTGTATTCGTAGAGAACGGCGGAGGCGTAGCCGCGGGCCCCGCCGGTGCTCTCGCTCTGCCAGATCAGTTTACCGGTCATCTTGTCGAGTGCCACCACGGAGGTCTTCTTGCCGCCGGGCATCACGATCACCTTGTCGTCGACGATGAGGGGAGTCTCCGAGGTGCCGTAGATATGCCATTCGGTCTCAAAATCCCCGTCGACGTTGACCGACCAGATCAAGGAGCCGTCGCTGGTGTCGAGACAGCCCAGCACGCCCGAACCGCTGATGGCATAAGCCCGGTTGCCGTCAACCGTCACCGAGCCGCGGGCGTCGGGAAGGGTTTTGGGCCAGGAGCGGCCAAATGGGGTTTGCCACAGAATCCGTCCATCGAGGGTGATGGCTGTCATATGGTCCATCGTATCGAGCCGGCCGGTCACGTAAATGGCTTCACCGGAAACGATTCCAGAGGAGTATCCCCGGCCGATGCCGCTCACGGTGAATAGCAGTTCGGGCCCGCCTTCGGGCCACTCGCGCAGAAGGTTCGTCTCGTTGAAATGCCCGTCGCCTTTCGGGCCCCGCCACTGGAAGGTCTGGGCCGGCAGCGGGATCAACAGCAGGGAGGCAAACAGGGTTGCCATTAACTTTTTGAGCATAATGATTATTTGGCTTGGAAAACTTCAAAGATGTAAAAAGGGAGACGGATTTCACCTGCCGGACAGGTTTTTAGTCTTAAAAGATGTTAATCAGCGGCCCCTGTGCGGCTCGGTGTGAATGCTGATATGGGTTCTACGGCCATACTTTTCATAAAGCCTCTTTTCGACCTGGGTGGCGATTTCGTGGGAGGCCGTCAGGGAGAGGTCGCCGTCGAGTTCCAGGTGGATATCAATGGCATAATCATTTCCGATCTGCCTGGTTTTCAGGCGATGAGAACCTTTCACTCCAGGTGTCTGGTTGATGATGCGGATCATCTCCTCCTCCACCTCGGCGGGCAGGGCGGTCTCCAGAAGTTCCTTGATGCTGGGCATACCCAGCCGGATGGCCACCCGGAGGATGAAGATGCTCACCACCATTCCGGCCAGGGGATCCAGTATCCGCCACTTCTCGCCCAGGAAAATGGCCCCGGCGATGCCCAGCAGCGTGCCGATGCTGGAGAGGGCATCCGAGCGATGATGCCAGGCGTTGGCGATGACCGCCTGGCTCTTGATGGCTCTCCCGACCCGGAGGGTATACCAGTAAAGGACCTCCTTCGAGAGGATCGACACAACGGCTGCCGCCAGGGCGATGAGGGAGGGCTGGCCCAGGAGCTCGCCCGACAGGGCATCAATGATCCGGGCACCGCCGTTCCAAAGGATCCCGCCGCCCACCAGCACCAGGGCCAGGCTGATCAGCAGCGTGGCGAACGTCTCGAACTTGCCGTGCCCGTAACGGTGATCCTTGTCACTCTCCTTATCCGAGAAGCGGATGAACCCGATGACGATGAAATCGGTGATGAAATCGGAAATCGAGTGGACCCCGTCTGCCACCATAGCAGCGCTCCTGCCAAAAATGCCCGCGGCGAGCTTCCCGGCCGACAGCAGCAGGTTGACAAAAAACCCAATCCAGGTTATCCGCTGGGCCCGTTTGGTACGGCTATCCGGAAAATTCAACACAGTCGCCTCCGCTTAAGCTGGTTAAACGGCAAATATCGTAAAATGTCGCTTCAGGGCCTCAATCTACCTGGGCAAATCCGACCACGTAATTATGCCCATACTTTTTTGCGCACTTCGGACAGGTGGTGTAATAAAAATAGAGGTTCTTCACCGGCTTCCCCTCCTGTTTCATCCAATCCTCCATCTCCTTCACCCATTTCCGGATATCCTGGAACGGCCCATCGAAAACACGCGACATAAAGGTGCCGGAGAGCCGGACGTTCTCGGCTCCGGAAACCTCTTTCAACGTATTGATATACAACTCGCTGCGCCAGGCCGTCGGATCGGCTGACAGCATCAGGAAATCCTTCGCTTCCGGCGAGGCCCCTGCCGCTTCGATCTTTTTCCACATCCGCGTAACCACCTTGCCAAATTGGCCGGGTAAGGGCATATGAAGAAAGGTAGGCATGGAGTCCTTGATAAATAGCTTGTCTTTCCAGATATGTTCCTGATTGTGATAAGGAACAGGATCAAACTCGGGGCAGCATTCGTTTGTTTGGGTCATCGTGTTTAGTATTTAATCATTAATCCGATTAAAAGATAGACATAATAATTTTAAAAACAACCCCGTGCCGGTTTTTTTAAACAGGATTTCCTTAGCTATCCCCGAATACTATTCAGTCACCACCATTCG
>JAWOHI010000067.1:0-4266 GCA_046485255.1 Bacteroidales bacterium | reverse complement strand
AAAAAATCCGGCTGCTCTGGCAGAAAAACAAGATGAGTGCCTGCCAGGAGCGCTTCGTGAAGGACCTGGTCCGGCATAAGCTGGTTGTTGCCATTGACGGCCTGGCCGGGCATAGCAATCCCGATTCCCGAAACTACCTGCTTTTCCTGCCCAATGGGCAATATGATGAGATTACACTCCTTTATGCGAATTACCTGCTGAGGAAGAACGGTCACCACGTGGTGTACCTCGGGCCATCCATCCCGCTTGACCATCTGCTATCCATCAAAGGCATTAGCGAAATGGATACCATCGTGGTCCATACCGATGCCGGTTTCAGCCACAAGGAGCTTGCCCAATATATGGACAGCCTGCTGCACCTTTTCCCTGATCAGCAGGTTTTGATGCTGAGGGCCGACCCCGGCCAGGAGCCAATGCGGGTGAATGGCCGACTGAAGGTCATCCCAATGAACACCCTCCCCGAATCACTTCTGTCAAACTGAGGCCCTGTTTTGGGCAAGCTGCCACCTGTTTAACCTTACACCAGTCTTGTTCATCTTTCTTACGGGATTACTCTTATTTGGACATAATTTAGATGAAATTTCGTAACCAGCTAATATTAAAATAGTTGTTGGATTTCTTATTTAGAATCAATACAGGAATGTTGGACAAATAAGCATAAAAAGATAAACAAGATTTGGTAATCAGGTTGTAGTCTTGTATATTTGTTGAGGAAATAATAAAAATAAACTTAACAAACCCGAAAATATGACTGCAATCGAATTTAACCACAAACTGATGAGTATGCAGCCGAAGCTTGGCTTTTTTGCAAAAAGTCTGACTGCTGATTCGGAAGATGCCAAGGACCTGCTGCAGGAGACCCTTTACAAGGCGTTGACGAACCGTGACAAGTTTCAGGGTGACAAGAATATGAAAGCGTGGGTCTTCACCATAATGAAAAATACGTTTATCAATAATTATCGCCGCAACGTCAGGTCCAATACGATGATTGACACGACCGACAACCAATTCTTCCTGAACCTGGGTGCGGGTAATGTCTTTCAGACCCCTGAATCTAACCACAGCGAGAAGGAGATCCGAAAGGCCATCAGCGAGCTGCCTGAAGATTACCGGATTCCCTTTGAGATGCATACCAAGGGTTACAAGTACAAGGAGATTGCCGAGTACCTTGACCAGCCGCTTGGCTCGGTGAAGAGCAAGATATTTTTTGCGCGGAGAAGATTGATGGAAAAGTTACAGGACTACAGATAAGATTTAGAACCGGGAATCTCCCGGTTTTTTTTTGTTGGGTTGTTAAACTCCGGATGAGCTAGTCCGTCTAAATTTCAAATCTTAAATGTTAATAGAATGAAAAGACTGATGTTAATGAGTTTATTGATCGGCATGGGTATGCTTTTGTCGGTCAACGGCCAGGAGCGCCAGGGTCCGCCGAATATGCAGGATATGCAGCAGAGGCGCCAGCAGATGATGAATGACCTGAAAAAGGAGCTGAAACTGACCAAGGATCAGGATGCCAAATTTGATCAGATCTACAAGGAGGCGGATGAAAAGATGGCAGCCGCCAGGCAGAATGCGGGTGAAGATCGTGCCGCTATGCGCACGAAAATGCAGGAGATCAACGCTGATCGCGACAAGAAGATTGAAAAGCTACTGAAGCCCGACCAGCTGAAAAAATTTCAGGATTATCAGAAAAAGCAGGCCGAGCAGAGGCAGAACCGCCAGGGCGGGGGTGGGGGTGGCTTCCGCTAACCTTTTTTCCCTACCCGCTATCCGGTTTACCGGATTTCGACCGTAGCATTCAAAATAATTCCCTGTCCCTGAACCGTTAACGAATAGGTTCCCGGGGCAGGGAATTTATATTGGTCCAGGCGGTAAAGTGATTGGTCGACCGTCTGTGATAAAACCAGGTCCCAGTTCCAGACATTGACCCCTTCCGTGGCGTGGTGGACAGCCCTGGTGACCTCCTTGTTGTTGCGGTCCTTAACGGTCAGGTTCATCAGTCCCGACTGTGGCTGAAACCAGGCTACGAGGATTGGAAGGTGCCTCTTCCATTCATAATCACCCGAAAAGTCCCTGGGCCCGGGCAGGTACCCCGAAAGGGTTCCAAGGATGAAAGCCCGCTCTTGTTTGGATTCGGAATGGAAGGTTCTGACCGGCAGCGCGTAACAGCTATAAATGCTACGCCCGTGCGTAGCAGCAAGAAGAAACTGATCGCCGTCGGCCCAGGCCAGACGCTGGACTGATGTGGAAGGAAGGCCCGTTCCCAGGACATTCCAGGAAGTACCGCCGTCCGAACTGTAATAGACTCCCCGGTCGGTGCCCAGATAGAGAAGCCCGGGTAGCCGGGGGTCCTCCACCAGGTGGTTGATCCGCTCCTCCGGAAGGCCCAGGATCAGTGACTTCCAGCTGACACCCCGGTTGTTGGAAACAAACAGGTAGGGGTAGTAATCATCCATATCGAATTCCCTCATCAACACGTAAACCCGGCTTTCCGCGTGACGGGAAGGAACAACCTGCACGATGGGCCTGTCGGGCAATCCCTTGTTGATCTCAAACCACCGGTATCCGTCATCCCTGCTGACCCAGAGGGCTCCGCGGTCGGTTCCCGCATAGAGCAACCCGGCCTGAAGGGGGGACTCCGCAAGCGCCGTCACGGTGCGGCTCCTGCGGGTACTGTCATTTGGGTAGCACAGGTCCGGACTGATGCGGATCCAGTCGAACCCCTGGTTGATGCTCTTAAACACCTTGTTGGCACCATAATAAAGGGTGCCCGGCTGGTGCGATGAGAAGAAGTAGGGGGTCTGCCAACTGGTTCGAAGGGGCTGTTCATCCGGCTCCGCCTTGGGCTGTATGAAGTCGGTACGGCCAGTCACCATATTTTTCCTGTTCAGATACCCATTGCGGGATTGGTAGTAAATGACATCCGGATCGGCCGGGTCCGGAATGGTGGTGAACCCGTCTCCTCCCGACCAGGGATCCAGCCAGACATAGTTCCATCGGTCAGAAGCGGTCAATGGCCTGGAGAGGGAGACCGGACCGTACAGGCTAGCGTTGCCGTGAGTGCCTCCGTAAATCATAACCGGGTCGCCGTCCTTGACGTGAAAATCGTAGAACTTGCCGGCAGGCACGGTGTTGGCGTGAAGCCAGGAACCGCCCTTGTTGTGCGAAACATAAACACCACCTTCATTTCCGAGCACCAGCCGCTCAGGATTTACCGGGTCAACAAACAGATCATACTGATCAAGATGCAAGCCTCTGGCTTCGCTGGGTTCCAGGTGGCTGACCATCCCGCCGACCCTGGAGAAAGTGGCGCCCCCGTCGACTGAATGAAGCGGATGAATGCCCAGGACATAGATCTCGCGGCGATCCACCGGCGATACCCTGATGTCCCCAAAAGACCACCCGTAACCCGAATAGTTATCAAGATGCCCGGAGTGGGTTTTATTCCAGTTTTTACCCGAATCGATGGATGAATAGACCTCCAGGCCGGTGATTTCGAGACGCCCATCCACAGGGCTCAGGTTACGGTTGTCGACAACGGCATAGACCACCGAGGGGTGGCTGGGGCTGATAGCCAGGCCTATCCTTCCTATCCCGTCATCCCTGGGAAAGCCATTGGTGCAGATCTCCCACGTTTCGCCGAGGTTTTCGGAGCGGTAAATGGCTGACTCCCAGCCCTGCGGAGCTTGCCAGGCCGCGGCGTAGATGATGCGGTTGATGTGGTCCCAAACTACGTCGATGATGCCCGTACTGTCCGAAATGTTCAGGATCGGTTGCCAGGTTGTTCCTCCGTTCACGCTTAAATAGAGCCCCCGGTTCGGGTCGGGCATCCACCACTGCCCAATTGCAGCCGCAAAAACCATATCCGGGTTATTCGGATCCACCACAATTCGCCCGATATGATGCGTGCCCGCCAATCCGGCATAATCCCAGGTTGATCCTCCGTTATCCGACCGGTAGACCCCAGCTCCGCGGAAAGAAAAACCCCTCATTGAGCGAAGGGCCTCCCCGGTGCCAAGGTAAACGCGTTCCGGTCGAGAAGGGGAAACGGCCACGTCACCGATACTGTAACTGGCCTCGTGTTCAAAAATGCAGTTCCAGTTCAGCCCCCCATCCTCAGTCTTCCATAAACTGCCGGATCCAAAACCGGCGTAAATCACCCCGGGCTGATTCGTCGGACAATCAATGCTTTCCACACGCCCCCCCTGGAAGGATGGCCCCAGGCCTTGCCACGTGAGACCCCGAAACGGGGATGCCGATTCCATT
>JAWOHI010000045.1:0-5532 GCA_046485255.1 Bacteroidales bacterium | reverse complement strand
GGTCAAATGACCAGCTGGAAACCTATTTTCGCAACATTGCCGAAAAGGGTCCTGAGTCAAGAGGTCTGCTGATCAGGCTGGACGGCTATTCCAAATTGTTGAATGAAGCTCAGACCAGGCACGATGACTCTTATCGCGAAATGACCAAGAAGATCACCTATACCAGCGTGATCACGCCCCCCTTTGTTGCCGACAAGAAAGCGTGGCCCAAGCGGTCGGTCATCGTGGCAATGTCGGTCCTGTTGACCTTAATAATGGCAATGGTTGTCATCGGTGTTATCGAGAATCGCAACGGCCCTGTATCCAGCTAACCTGTTAAAAAACAGGATTTTCCGGACGACCCTGGTTTACCTGGTGAGCCTGGCTTTTGTGGCGGCTCACACGTACCTGGTCATCAAGGACAAGTATGTCCTGGCACTTCTGCCGATGGGGATCCTGGTGCTTCTGATGGCCGTTTACCGTTTTAACTGGCTGTTTTGGATCGCGCTCTTCTTCGTGCCGCTCTCGGTCCCACTCAAGGAGTTCCTGCCTGATCTGGGCATTAATATGTTTCTGCCCACGGAGCCCCTGCTGGCCGGGATGATGGTCATTTTCATCCTCCGGCTGGCTCTTGACGGCGGGTATGACCGCGAGGTACTGCGCCACCCGGTGACGCGCATCATCATTTTACAGCTGGCCTGGATCCTGGTCACTACGGTTACTTCCTCGATGCCGCTGGTCTCCCTCAAGTTCTTCCTGTCGCGATTCTGGTTCCTGGCCGCTTTTTATTTCATTGCCATTCAGCTGTTTAAGCAGGATCCCGGGAATATTCGAAGGTACCTCTGGACGCTGATCATCCCGCTGACCGGGATCGTAGTCGTGATCACCATCAAGCACCTGTCGC
Source organism: Bacteroidales bacterium (assembly GCA_046485255.1). Lineage (GTDB taxonomy): Bacteria > Bacteroidota > Bacteroidia > Bacteroidales > UBA12481 > UBA12481. Next base: position 4,649 of record JAWOHI010000045.1, on the reverse strand, counting down.
TCGGGCTTTTCGACCAGAAAGCCTCCAATCCGGCGGCTGATCCCTTTTTCAACGATCATACGCTCTACGGCGCCATAATGGCCCTCTTCCTTCCGGTGGCTGCCGGCTACCTGATTCGTTCGCCTCTCCGCACCTGGCTCAAGGCCGGGGTACTTATTGTGGTGCTGGTCCTGCTAACCGGCCTGGTGTTTTCGTATGCCCGGGCATCCTGGGTTAGCGTGGTGGCGGGTATCGGTACGCTGCTGATCATTTTGCTCAAGATACCGGGAAAGACCGTTGTGCTGGGCATAGCGGTGTTGGCCGCAGGCTTCCTGATGTTTGGGAAATCGATACTGATGCATATGGAAGGCAATGATCAGGACTCTTCGGATAACCTTGCCGAGCACGTGCAATCCATTTCCAACATCAGTACCGACGCCTCCAACCTCGAAAGGCTTAACCGCTGGAGCTGTGCCCTGCGGATGTGGGCCGACAAGCCGGTATTCGGGTTCGGGCCGGGAACCTATATGTTCCAGTATGCCCCTTATCAGAAGTCAAGCGAAAAAACCATCATCAGCACCAGCTCGGCCGATGGCGGGAACGCCCATTCCGAATACCTCGGGCCACTGAGCGAGATGGGGGTCATCGGCGCCCTGCTGATGCTCCTGCTGGTGATTTTCTCCATCATCACCGGGGTGAGGGTTTACCACAAGCAAACCGTGCCAGAGTACAAGATGATCGCCATCGTGCTGGTCGTCTCCCTGGTGACCTACTTCGTGCACGGGATACTGAACAACTTCCTGGATACCGACAAGGCATCCGCCGGTGTGTGGGGATTCCTGGCTATTCTGGTAGCCCTGGATTTGCAAAAGAGCAAACTGCCTTCCTGATTATTCCTTAACACGCTCCATATAGGAGTTGTCCGCCGTATTGATGCGGATCTTGTCGCCCTGGTTGCAGAAAAGGGGAACCATTATGGTAGCCCCGGTTTCAATGGTAGCCTGTTTCTGGGAGGAGGTGGAGGAGGTGTCGCCCCTGATGCCCGGCTCGGTATAGGTGATCTCCATCACCACCGTCGGCACCAGTTCGGCATACAGAGGAGTTTCCGTATCGGCGTGGACCACCATTTCCACTTCACCCCCCTCCTTGAGGAGGCCTACATTATTGATCAGCTCCTCATTGATGCTGATCTGCTCATAGGTTTCCCGGTGCATAAAGTGATACCCCATATCATCCTTGTAAAGAAACTGATAGGGGCGCCTTTCCACCCGAGTCTCATTGATCTTGTGGCCGGAGGTGAAGGTGATTTCGATGACGCGCCCGGAGGTGATATTTTTCAATTTGGTCCTGACGAAGGCGGGGCCTTTGCCTGGTTTCACGTGCTGAAACTGAATGATCGTGAACAACTGATCGTTGTGCTCAATACACATCCCGTTACGGATATCTGCTGTTGTTGCCATAAAAAATATTTTGGTGCAAAAATAATGGTTTTGGCCAGAAAACCTAAACTATTAAGTGATAATGGGTTACCCTATCACCTTGTTTTTCGGGACTGTTGCAAGGAACTCCTTCAGGTAGTGCGGTTCGAAGTAGGCGGTGTCGAGGAACTCGCCTCGTTGGAACAGCCTTTCGGCCGGTTCGGCCTGAAAGGTGGCCGACAGCCGGAAGCCGGCATCAAACCGGGCGTTCGGGTGGGAAATCACCCCATCGGCCTTGCCCGACCCGTTGCCGAAGAACCAGACCACCTGTTTATCCAGCAAATCCGTAAACGAGTTTTCCTGAATGATCAGCGCTTCCACCGGGCGGATGCCGGTAAGGCCGGGGCCAAAAAGCGCGGTATAAACTTCCATTCTCCGTGCGTCGAGCATCGGGCAGAGCAGCGCGTTCCCGCCAGGGTCCGCCCCGGTCTGCCGTAAATGCATGGCGAAGCCTCCGGCCAGGGCTGTCAGGGTTGGTATTCCGATCACCGGAATTCCCAGCCCGTAAGCCATCCCCTTGGCCACGCTCGTGCCGATACGGAGCCCCGTATAGGAGCCTGGCCCGATGCTAAGTGAGAGGGCGTCCAACTCCTGCAACCGGCGCCCGGCATCCTGGGCCAGCTCTTCCATCATCACGGTCAGCCGGCTGGAGTGAGCTTTCTCCTCGACGGATTCCCTCAAGGCAACCACCTGTCCGTCAATTGCAAGCGAAACGGAACAGACGGGGGAGGCGGTTTCAATATGGAGGATCAGGGCCATTTTGTGTGAATTTAGTTCAACGCAGATCGATGGGGATTCCGCGATAAAAATCGAGGATCCGCCTGTTGAATAGATAATGGTACTTGGCCTGCAGCAGCTCCGAACGGGCCCTGGTGAGGTTGTTCTTGGCCACGTTAAAGTCGAGGGAGGTTAGCAAGCCGACATCGTACTTCTGTCCGGTGTACCGGAAGGCCTCCTCGAGGGCGGCCACCGTTTGCTCGGTCGCCCGGTACCGGTTGAGGGCGGCGGCAGCATCCGCGGAGGATTGCTGGATCTCCTTCCTGACCTGGTTCCGGGCCAGTTCGAGCTGATATTTGCCGTTCTCCAGGCCAAGCCTGGCGTTCCTTACCGCCATCTGTGCCTTCCAGCTGTTAAAAACCGGGATGTTGAGGCCGAATCCGAGGCTGGCCTGGCTCGTAAAGTCAAGTTGATCCCGCAGCGGCATCACCAGGCCGGTCTGGTAATCGCGTAAACGGTCGGAATAGCCGGTGCCATAGGCGCTGCTCATTGTCAGCCTGGGGCTCTTGCGTCCCTCCGCCAGGGATAGTTCCTTTTCGAGCGACCGGAGGTTGAGTTCTGCCACCCGGATCTGTGGCAGGTAGGTCAGGGCGGATTGGTAAACGGTTTCGTTACTGTCAAAGGGCTCATCGATCAGGTAAGTGGTCAGTTCGGGCCGACGGATTCTGAAATCCTCTGCCGAAGGGAGGTCGAGCAGCTGTGCCAGTTCCAGGTAGGAGAGGTCGAGCTGGTTTTTCACGTTCACCACGTTCAGCTCCTCCATCGCCAGCTGGGCCTGGATCTCAAGCTGGTCGCCCCGCGTCATCGTCCCGGCGTCAACCAGCTTGCGGGTCCGGTCCACCTGCTGGACGCTGATGTCGCGCTGTTGGATCACCACCTGGTACAACTCTTCGTTGAAAAGGATCTGAAGGAAGAGACGGGTGATCTCCAGGGAGAGGTCGTTTCTCGCCTGTTCCAGCTCCTGCAGGTTCCGCTCCAGGTCGATACGGTTTTTTTGGATGGCATTGATTTGTTCAAAGCCCCTGAACAGCTCCGCGTCGGAGAATACATAAAAGCTGGCCCCTTTGGAGTTCTCCGTGGTGAACTCATACGTGAGCGGGTCGACCGAGCGACCGAACCGGAATGACTGGTTCAGGCCAGCGTTGAGGGAAGGCAGCAGGCCGAGGCGCGACTGCCTCAGGTCATTCCGGGTTGCCTCTATGCCCAACTGCTTCTGTTTCAGCCGGATGTTGTGTTCAATGGCATACGTTATGCACTGGTCAAGCGACCACTGCTCCTGGCAGGGGGCCATTGGCGCTGCCACCAGGGCCATCAATAGAAGCGCAGTCTTTAATTTATTGATATACTGCATTATCGGGCCAAAATACCTGCCAAAGATACTAAAAGGAAGTGGCCGGTTGTCAATTCAGCGTTTCGTTGAAAAGCTTGAAGATTCGCTTGTACTCATCCGTCCAGGCGTCAGGATCGGTAAAACTGTGCGCCTCCAGCGGGTAGATGGCGAGCTCCCAGTTATCCTTTCCCAGGTCGATCAGCCGCTGAGTCAGCCTGACAATATCCTGAAAATGAACATTGTCGTCCAGCACCCCGTGGCACATCAATAGCCTGCCCCGAAGGCCTTCGGCGAAGTTGACCGGGGAGCTCCGGATGTATGCGATGCTGTCTTCGGCCGGCGTATTGAGGATGTTGGAGGTATAGCCGTGGTTATAGTGGGCCCAGTCGGTCACCGACCGCAGGGCGGCACCGGCAGCGAACACTTCGGGGGCATTGAACAGTGCCATCAGGGTGATGAATCCACCATAAGACCCGCCGTAGAGGCCGATCCGGGCCGGGTCGATGCCACACTCAGCTGCAAGGAACCGGGCTCCATCCACGTGATCGCTCAGGTCTTTGCCGCCCATATGGCGGTAAATGCCGGTTCTCCAATCCCTTCCATACCCCGAACTGCCCCTGTAATCCAGGTCGAGAACGGTAAACCCATTATCAACCAGCAGATTATGGAACATATATTCGCGCTGGTAGGTCGACCACCACTTGTGAGCATTTTGAAGGTATCCTGCCCCGTGCACGAAAATAACGGCGGCTCCGTTTGCTGATCCCCCGACCGGGCGATAGAGGCGGGCGTGAATGTGGGCGCCATCGGAGGCTTTGACTGTAATGAATTCGGGCATCCGCCACGGGTAAGCTTTGTAGGCATCGCTCCTGGAGTCGGTTACCGCAACGGCCGTAGCGCCTGGCTGGTTCTTCTGGATGTAGAGCTCCGGAGGCTGGTTGGCGGTGGAGAATTCCAGTGCGAGCCACTTCTCATCGGGCGACAGGGTTACCTCAAAGCCGCCGGCCAGGGTGGTGATCCGTTCCCTTGCTCCACCCTCCAGGGGCATCCGGTAGTAGTTCCTCTCGCCCGGATGGGATTCGTTC
>JAWOHI010000024.1:0-4053 GCA_046485255.1 Bacteroidales bacterium | reverse complement strand
CAGACAATGAAGACCTTTGCCAAATACATAGTGAGCCTGATCCTGATTGGTCTCCTTGTTGCTCCTGCAGGATTTGCGGGTAATAAGCAGCGCATCGGCCAGGCTGGTGCACCCGAACTCCTGATCAACCCGTGGGCTGGTTCCAGCGGGATGGGTGATGCCAATGTTGCTAATATCAGCGGACTGGAGGCCATCACGATGAACATCGCCGGCGCTGCCTTCGTAAACCGTACCGAACTGGGGTATGCGAATACCAACTGGCTCGTCGGGACCGACATTTCCGTAAACGCCTTCGGGTTGGTACAGAAAGTCGGCGACGCCGGTGCAATGGGTGTTTTTGTCCAGAGCCTGAACCTTGGAGAAATCGACGTAACCACCGTTGATAACCCCGAAGGAGGCCTTGGAACATTCAATCCGAAGTTCTCCACCATCGGACTGTCTTACTCGAAAGAGTTCTCAAACAGTATCTATGGTGGTGCCGTGATGAAGATCGTAACCGGCGGGATTGCCGACATGAAAACGGCCGGTGTTGCCCTTGATGCAGGTATCCAGTATGTCACCGGCTCCCAGAGGCAGCTTCATTTCGGAATCACGCTACGGAACGTAGGACCTACAATGAAATATACCGGTGACGGTTTGTCTTTCAGGGGTGTGGTTCCGCCAAACGGTGTGGATATGACCGTTGAGCACCGCTCCGCTGAATTCGAGCTTCCCACTCAGGTTAAAATCGGGTTGGCTTACGATTTCAACTTCGGTATCGGACAGCGAATCACCCTCGCAGGTGCGTTCACCTCCAACTCTTTTTCAAAAGACCAATATCACATCGGACTCGAGTATGATTTCAAAAACATACTGATGCTCCGCGGAGGGTTTGTGTATGAAGAAGGTTTGAACCCTTTCGAGGATGACTACCTGACAAGGACCTCAGTCTTTACGGGTCCCACTGGCGGCGTTTCACTGAGGGTTCCCCTGAACAAGGATAACGGTTCGGTTTTCTCAATCGATTATTCATTCAGGGATACGGATCCCTTCCAGGGTGTTCACACAATCGGAGCACGTATTATACTGTAAAAGAGTACCTAACATAGGACAAAAAAAGAGTCCCGTTTCTACGGGATTCTTTTTTTGTTTATCATTAAACAACAACATTATGTCCAAGGTGACTTATATGACCGAGGAGGGGCTCCGTAAATTGCGCGATGACCTCGAACAGTTGGTCAATGTGGAACGCCCGAAGATATCGAGGCAGATTGCCGAAGCGAGGGATAAGGGAGATCTCTCGGAGAATGCGGAATATGACGCCGCCAAAGAGGCTCAGGGAATGCTGGAGCTGAGGATTTCAAAACTCCAGGAGCTGATCGCCAGTGCACGGATTATCGATGAGTCTAAATTGGATCGCTCGACAGTCCAGATTTTGTCGACGGTTAAGTTAAAGAACACCCGTAGCGGTGCATTGATGACCTATACCCTGGTTGCAGAGAATGAGGCCAACCTTAAAGAGGGCAAAATCGCAATCAATACACCAATCGGAAAGGGACTGGTAGGGAAGAAGGTTGGAGATCAGGTTGTGATCAATGTTCCATCCGGACAGTTGTTCCTCGAAATCATTGAAGTCACTTTTTAATCAACCGATTAAATGAAAAGAATCATCGTATGCCTGATAACGGTGCTTATCCTGGTGCAGGTTGCTGATGCCAAGGAGTATCCAAAGGTAAGTGGCAAATCGACAGATGTCCGGCAAAATATTAAGGGACTCGCCGCCGGCTGTCAGCTTGGCAAGACTGTTACTAAGATCGATTTGAATAACGCCAGCACCTGGGTGCATATGGATGGAATCCTATGGACGGATATCAGCGGAGGAAGCGCTGGTTATGAGATTCCAAAGGGCTCGGGCAAGACTTCGCTTTACGCCGGCGGCATCTGGATCGGTGGTACCGACGTCAACGGCCAGCTCAAGTTGACCGGGGTTATTTTCAAGGGGGGGCGAAACTATTTCCCGGGACCGCTGATTATGGCCGGGGAAGCACGTGGGACGACCGATATCGAGGTTTGTTACCAGTACGACAGGCACTTCGAGATCACCCGTTACCAGGTGGAGGCTTTCCGTAATTGGTACAGCGCCACTCCGGAGAAGAGGGACGCCGAATTTCGTGGGTATACCATTCCCACCAACATTACGGATTGGCCCGCTCACGCCGATGCCGCCGCCGGGTATGACTTTTACCTGGCCCCCTTCTGGGATAACAATGATGACGGGATCTACAACCCTGGCGACGGTGATTATCCTTTCTACGACCTGGACGGCATCCTCCCCTGCGGTACTTCCCGCGAACTGAGGCGTCCCCGCCTTTATGGCGATGGAACGCTTTGGTGGGTTTATAATGACAGGGGCAATATCCACGCGGACCCGGCCGGAGAGGCTATCGGAATGGAGGTTCGCGCGCAGGCGTTCGAGTTCTCGACCAACGATGCTCTCAACGATATGAGCTTCTATAATTTCGCCCTGATCAACCGGTCAACCTATACATTGATCGAGACCTATTTCGGTGTTTACAGCGATGGTGATTTGGGATATGCAGGTGACGATTACGTTGGTTGCCACGTTACAAAGGGGATCGGATATTTCTATAATGGCGATGCTTTTGATGGTAGCGGGGAATTTTTCGCCTACGGTGCCAACCCGCCCGCAATCGGTTTTGATTTCTTCGAGGGCCCCTACCAGGATCCAAACGGCAGGGATGATTGCCGGAGCTATAATGAACAGCTGCAATTGATCTGCAACGACTGCATCCTCAACGGCAACATTAACGGCCTGAACTTCGGCGACGGTGTAGTGGACAACGAGCGTTGGGGAATGAGACGTTTCGTTTACTATACCGGCGGTGGTGGAGCCACGGGTGATCCCAACGTGCCCACTCACTACTATAACTATCTGAGGGGCTTCTGGCAGGATAACGAACGGATGAGGTACTTCGGTAACGGGCATCCCAGTGGCGGTGCAACCGGCCCGTTTTCCGACTTTATGTTCCCGCGCGAAAGCGACCCTTGTGGCTGGGGGCAGGGTGGCATCCCAATGCCGATCTGGACCGAAGAGACTTCCGGCAATGAACCGGCCGACCGACGGTTTGTCCAGTCATCCGGCCCGTTCGTGCTGGAGCCCGGCGCCGTCAACGATATTACCGTTGGCGTGGTCTGGGCCCGTTCCTACGACGGAGGACTACTGGCCTCCGTTGACAAGATGCTCGTGAGCGACGAAAAGGCCCAGCGCCTCTTCGAGAACTGCTTCCAGGTGGTCGATGGTCCGGACGCTCCGGAGCTGACCATCGTGGAACAGGACCAGAAGCTGATCTTCCACATCTGGAACAAGCCGAGCTCCAATAACTATATGGAGAAGTACCGCGAGCGCGACCCGTTCATCGTTTGCCCGGCCAGCCTGCCCAATTGCAACGCCTACTATGATTTTCAGGGCTACCAGGTGTTTCAGCTCAAAACCAGCAGCGTCTCCCTTACCGATGCCACCGAGCAAAACAACGCCCTCGCACGCCAGATTTTTCAATGTGACATTCGTGACGGGGTTTCCCGGTTGATCAATTTCAATTGGAGTGACGAGATGCAGGCGAATATGCCTCGAATTGAAGTCAAAGGCGCCGACCAGGGCATCGAGCACACCTTCGTAATGACGGAGGACTTCTTCGCCGAGGGCATCCGTACTTTGGTGAATAACAAGAAATACTATTATCTGGCCATTGCCTACGCCTACAACAACTTCCAGAAGTACGACCAGAACGACCCGAACACCTTCGAAGGGCAGAAGAAGCCCTACCTGGCGGGGCGCAAGGGCGCCGGCGGTCCGATCAAGACCTACGAGGCCATTCCGCACAAGATCGAGCCCGAGCAGGGCGGTACGGTAATCCAGGGCACCTTTGGGGACGCTCCGGAGATCATCCAGGTGGAGGGTCACGGCAACGGCATCAACGTGCTGGATATCACCGAAGAGACGCGCAAGCAGATTATGTCGGGCTCCCCGTGGAAGGCCAGCAAGCTGCAGTACCA
>JAWOHI010000396.1:0-6627 GCA_046485255.1 Bacteroidales bacterium | reverse complement strand
TCCAGCCGCTGCAGGCCGTCCTTCATCACGTCGGGCGCCTGCACCCCGGCCATGCGGAAATGGCGCGGCATCTGGAAGAAGCGCCCCTCGGTGACGACCATGCGGTATTTCCTGTAGAGTTGGGAATGGAATTTCTTCACATCGACGCGGCCGCTCATCTCGGGGAAAAAGAGGACGCCGTTCCTGGGGGTGATCTGGCAGACGGGCTCTGGCACACAGTCAAATATGAACCTCAACGAGGTGATCTCCAACCGGTCGCACGTCCTGCTGGGCAACCAGCTCGGTGAGGGCAAGCCGGTGGTCCATCCCAACGACGACGTGAACAAGTCGCAATCGTCGAACGACACCTTCCCGACAGCAATGCATATTGCAGCTTATAAGATCCTGATCGAAACCACGATACCCGGAATCGAGCTGCTTCGCAATACGCTGGATGCCAAATCGAAGGAGTTTCTGGAGATCGTCAAGATCGGCCGGACCCATTTTATGGATGCCACGCCGCTGACTTTAGGACAGGAGTTTTCCGGGTACGTTTCACAGATCGATCACGGTCTGCGTGCCCTCAAAAATACCCTGGCCCACCTGCGGGAGCTCGCCCTGGGCGGCACGGCTGTGGGTACAGGGATCAATGCTCCCAAGGGCTATTCAGAGAAGGTGGCCGCCAAGATCGCCGAACTGACGGGCTACCCGTTCGTTTCGGCCGAGAATAAGTTCGAATCCCTGGCCGCCCACGATGCCATCGTGGAATCCCACGGGGCGCTCAAGCAGCTGGCAGTCAGTTTTATGAAGATTGCCAACGATATGCGGGTGCTCTCCTCAGGACCCCGGAGCGGCATCGGGGAGATCCACATTCCGGAGAACGAGCCCGGCTCCTCCATTATGCCCGGGAAAGTGAATCCAACCCAGATCGAGGCCCTGACGATGGTCTGCGCCCAGGTTATGGGCAACGATGTGGCCATCTCCGTCGGTGGTATGCTCGGCCATTTCGAGCTCAACGTCTTCAAACCCGTGATGATCGCCAACTTCCTGCAGTCGGCCCGCCTCCTGGGCGATGCCTGCGTGTCGTTCAACCACAACTGCGCCGCCGGCATAGAAGCCAACCTTCCGGTCATCAACCGCCACGTGGAGAATTCCCTGATGCTGGTGACCGCGCTCAACACCCACATCGGCTATGAGAAGTCAGCCGAGATCGCCAAAAAAGCCCACAAGGAGGGCACTTCCCTCCGGCAGGCCGCAATGGCCCTCGGTTATGTGACCGATGAGGAGTTCACCGCCTGGGTGGATCCGAAGAAGATGGTGTAGGCGGGTGCGGGTGTGGGTGTGGGTGTGCGTGTGGGTGTGCGTGTGGAATGTAGAGACGCATTATAATGCGTCTCTACAATTTTGTTTTACGGCATTTTAAGGTTGATGTCGGCCAATTCCCTGCCTAGCTGCTGGATGCCGCGGAGGATCCGCTCGGTTTGAGCCCTGGAAGGCTTTTTATGTCCGTGAATATATTGTGCCAGCAGGCTCTGGTTCATCCCGATCCGCTCCGACAAGGCCTTGGCATTGATCACCTTGTAGAATTTGAAGAACTGGGGCAGGTCGAGCGTGATCTTGATGTCTTCAGGACTGATGGCTCTGCCTTCTTCCTCAAAATGTAAATTGGAAGCTTCCAGAATATTTGCCTTGAGTTCGGCCATATCGCCCCCGGCCGTAAATATCAAATAGTCTTCGGCATACGCAGAATATCCTGTATTCGTCCTTTCGATAATAAATGCAATCTTCCTCATGATTCTGATTTCTTTTGCAACCCTGCTTCTGTCAATACTTTCATCAATGTACCATGAGCCAGATCCCTATTGCCGTGCATTAGTAAGACAATCTGCCTTGGCTTATCGGGATGGCGCATTATCAGGTGACTCCCATTCTGCCGAACGACAAACCACCCATTTCTGATAAGCAGACAAACCAACTCCCGGTATTTCATTTCAAAAGTAATAAAATTATTACCATTTGTCTCAATTCATTCACACACATAGATGCAGGCCGGTGGGTGAAATGGAAATTCAGGGACTGATAAAAGTCATCCAGCCTGTTGGTTTCGGTTCCGAATAAGTCTGTAATTTTGCCCTCTGATAGAAATTCTTTTCATCATGGAAAAAAAAGAAGAGCTGGAGCGCCTGTTCAGCGAGTTTCCGCCCATCTCCACCCCGGAGTGGGAACAGGTGATCCAACAAGACCTCAAGGGAGCTGATTATGCAAAAAAACTGATCTGGAGCAGTCCGGAGGGGATTGACGTGAAACCCTACTACCGGTCGGAAGACCTGGAGGGTATCGGTCACCTGGGTTATCTGCCGGGCGAGTTTCCTTATGTCAGGGGCAACGCGCCATTGGGCAATCCCTGGCTGATCCGTCAGGACGTGGTGGTGGAAGATTGCCAGAAGGCTGTCAAAGACGCGCTCTTCCTGATATCAAAGGGAGTGGAATCGATTAATTTCCAGACGAATGACGATCTCTCCGATGAAGATGTCAGGAGCCTTTTGGAGGCCCTTCCTTTCGACCAGGTAGAGGTGAATTTCGAAGGATTCGACCCCGGTATCATCCTGGATATCCTGGACGACCTGGTGGAATCGGGCCTGGTCGATCCGGTCAGGGTGAGGGGGTCGCTCCAGTTCGACCCGATTGGGGAGTTCAACCTGACCGGCCGGTTTGACGATGAGGAGGAACTTTATGAGCTGGCCGCCTCCTGGTTCGTGCGGGCCACCAGTTACCCCGACCTGAGGATCCTTGGAGTCAACGGACGCTTTTTCCACAACGCCGGCGCCACCTCCGTTCAGGAGCTCGCCTTCAGCCTGGCGCAGGCCTACGAGTATGTGGTGGAAATGACCGAGCGCGAAATCCCGGTTGACCTGATTGCCAACAAGATATCATTCCATTTATCGGCCGGCTCCAATTATTTCTTTGAAATAGCCAAGTTCAGGGCAATGCGGATGCTCTGGTCCCGGGTGTTGGAAGAGTGTGGCATTGAGGATGTTGGGGCTGCCCGGATTTACATCCACGCCGAAACCTCTTTCTGGAACAAGACGGTATATGACCCGTACGTAAACGTTTTGCGTACCACCACCGAAGCGATGGCATCGGTATTGGGCGGGGTGGACTCGCTCACGGTTTTACCCTTTAACCTGACTTATGAGGAGCCGACCCCATTTGCCGAGCGGATTGCACGCAATCAGCAGATCCTGCTCAAGGGGGAGGTTCACCTCGACCGCGTGGCCGATCCGGCTGCCGGTTCCTACTATATTGAAAGGCTGACCGACTCGATCGCTGCTGAATCCTGGAGCCTCTTCCAGCAGACTGAGGCCAGGGGCGGGTATGTCGAGGCTTTCTACGATGGATGGATCCAGGATGCGGTGGTCACCTCCGCCAGTCGGCGCGATCTGGCCCTTGCCCAGCGCAAGGAGACCCTCCTGGGAACCAACCAATATCCGAATGCGGAGGAGCAGATGTTGGGTAAGGCCGATCCGCTGGTCACCGCCTCGCCGGTTGCTGATGCTGAGGAAGCTGATGCACAGCCCCTCAATCTTTATCGTGGGGCCGAAGCCTTTGAGCGGATTCGGATGCAGACGGAAGAGTCGGGTCTGAGGCCGGTGGTTTTCCTGCTCACCATCGGGCACCTGGCGATGCGAAAGGCCAGGGCCGGCTTTGCCTCCAATCTCTTTGCCTGCGCCGGCTACCGGGTTATCGACAATCCCGGCTTCGATACCGTGGCCGATGGCGTGGAGGCTGCCGAAAAAGCCGGTGCCGACGTGATCGTGCTCTGCTCATCGGATGAGGAGTACGCCACCTTCGGTCCGGAGCTGGGCCGGCTGGTTAGCGGTACGGTCATTCCGGTGATCGCCGGGTATCCCAGGGAGATCCTGGAAGAGCTCAAGGGTGCGGGGGTAACCGAGTTCATCCACGTCAAGAGCAACGTGCTGCAGACCCTTCAGCATTTCAACCAATTGATCATCAAAAAATAAGGATAATGAAACCAGATTTCACCAAGATATCCTACCAGTCGGGGCAGAAACCTTCCGGAGAGCAAGTCCCCGAGGGTACCCCTTGGCTGACGCCGGAACAGATCCCGGTGAAGCCGCTATACACGGCCAAAGACCTCGAGGAGCTTGAACATCTGAACTATGCGGCCGGACTGCCGCCCTATCTGCGCGGCCCCTATTCGACGATGTACGTGATGAAGCCCTGGACGATCCGCCAGTATGCCGGCTTTTCCACGGCCGAGGAATCGAACGCCTTCTACCGCCGAAACCTGGCGGCCGGGCAGATGGGCCTTTCGGTGGCCTTCGACCTGGCGACCCACCGGGGGTACGATTCCGACCACGAAAGGGTGGTAGGTGATGTGGGCAAGGCCGGCGTGGCCATCGACTCGATCCTCGACATGAAGATTCTCTTCGACCAGATCACCCTCAACAAGATGTCGGTTTCGATGACGATGAACGGGGCGGTACTTCCGGTGATGGCCTTTTACATCGTGGCAGCCCTGGAGCAGGGATGCAAGCTGGAGGAGCTTGCCGGGACCATCCAGAACGATATCCTGAAGGAGTTTATGGTCAGGAACACCTATATATATCCGCCTGAATTCAGTATGCGGATCATCGCCGACATTTTCCGGTTCACTTCCCAGAAAATGCCGAAGTTCAATTCGATCAGCATATCGGGATACCATATGCAGGAGGCAGGCGCTACGGCCGACCTGGAGTTGGCTTATACGCTGGCCGACGGGCTGGAGTACCTTCGCACGGGGATTGCCGCCGGGCTGGATATTGACGCCTTTGCGCCGCGCCTCTCCTTCTTCTGGGCGATCGGGATGAACCACTTTATGGAGATCGCCAAGATGCGCGCCGCCCGGATGCTCTGGGCCAAGCTGGTGAAACAGTTCAATCCGAAGAATCCCAAGTCGCTGGTTTTACGGACCCACTCCCAGACATCGGGTTGGAGCCTGACCGAGCAGGATCCGTACAACAACATCACCCGCACCTGCGTGGAAGCGCTCGCCGCAGCGCTGGGCCACACCCAGAGCCTGCACACCAACGCCCTGGACGAGGCAATCGCGCTGCCGACCGACTTCTCGGCCCGGATTGCGCGCAATACGCAGATCTTCATCCAGGAGGAGACCGGCATCTGCCGGTCGGTCGATCCCTGGGCCGGCTCTTACTATGTCGAGCGTCTGACCCACGAGATCGCGCACAAGGCCTGGGCGCTGATTCAAGAGGTTGAAACACTGGGCGGAATGTCGAAAGCGGTGGAGACCGGCATCCCGAAGATGCGTATCGAAGAGGCTGCTGCCCGCAAACAGGCCTGGATCGACAGCGGTCAGGAGATCATCCTCGGGGTCAACAAGTACCGGCTCGACAAGGAGGATCCGATCGAGACCCTCGACGTGGACAATACAAAGGTGAGGCTGGCACAGATCGAGCGCCTCAACAAACTGCGTTCGGAGCGGAACGAGCCCGAGTGCCAGGCTGCCCTTGACGCCTTGACCCGCTGTGTTGAAACCGGCGAGGGCAATCTGCTTGAGCTGGCGGTGGATGCAGCGAAAAAACGCGCATCTTTGGGTGAGATTTCTAATGCTTGCGAAAAAGTAGTTGGGAGGTACAAAGCCGTGATTCGTTCAATATCAGGAGTTTATTCCTCCGAGTTCCAGGGCAGCGACGAGTTTCGCCAGGCCAGGGACCTGGCCGACCGATTTGCATCGTTGGAAGGACGCCGTCCGCGGATAATGGTTGCCAAGATGGGGCAGGACGGGCACGACCGCGGGGCCAAGGTGGTATCGACCGGCTACGCCGATATCGGCTTTGACGTAGATATCGGGCCCCTGTTCCAGACCCCGGCCGAAGCCGCCAAGGATGCCGTTGAGAATGACGTGCATATCCTCGGCGTGTCCAGTCTTGCTGCCGGCCATAAGACGCTGGTTCCGCAAGTCATTGAAGAACTCAGGAAGCTCGGCCGCGAGGATATTATGGTGATTGTCGGCGGAGTGATCCCGCCGCAGGACTACCAGTATCTCTATGATCACGGGGTGGTTGGCATCTTCGGACCCGGGACGAGCATTCCCGCCGCCGCGATACAGATACTGGAGGTTTTAATCAGCAGAATAGAGTTGTCAACTCTTTAGAATTGACAACTTAGTTGGCATTTCTTTAACTTGCTGAAAGCTTGAGACTTAGAAAATGAATTTTATGAAGGGTTTCGAGCTAATAGCCAGATAAACTGAAAGTTGCGTATGAAAGTTGTCAACTGCAATGTAGTTGTCAACTTTGACTGAAGGGTTTTGTCGAAATGGAAATTCCGAGCAACTAGGTGTTTATAGGCCTTAATACAAGCGTTTTGAAAAAACGAACCGATTCATTTTGGCTAGCGTAATTGATTTTTTGTACTTAATTTTGAAGTTGTCAACTTTAAAGAGTTGACAACTCTATTTTATGACCCAATTCGACTTCTGGGGCGTCATCATCGTCCCCCTCCTGATCTTCCTCGCCCGGAAAGGCGACGTGTCCATTGGTACGGTCCGCATCATATTCCCCGAAAGGCCTCCAACTGCGCCATCACTTCGGCGATATCCGGGCGAACGGCCGGATCGGCGGATGG
>JAWOHI010000328.1:0-4989 GCA_046485255.1 Bacteroidales bacterium | reverse complement strand
CAGGTCTGTCATCATATTGGCCAGGTCCATCTCAATCCGTTCACCGAACAGGGCGTGACGGCGGCGGCTGTAAACCACCTCACGCTGGTTGTTCATCACGTCGTCGTACTCCAGGAGCCGTTTCCGTATGCCGAAGTTGTTCTCTTCCACCTTCTTCTGGGCTCGTTCGATCGACTTGGTGATCATTGAGTGCTGGATCACCTCGCCCTCCTTCAGTCCGAGGCGGTCCATCAGCTTGGCGATCCGGTCGGAGCCGAAGAGCCTCATCAGGTCGTCCTCCAGGGAGACGAAGAACTGGGAGCTACCGGGGTCGCCCTGGCGGCCCGCCCTACCCCTTAACTGCCGGTCGACCCGGCGGGACTCGTGACGCTCGGTACCGATGATCGCCAGACCGCCGGCCTCTTTCACGCTGGGGTGCAGCTTGATGTCGGTACCACGGCCTGCCATATTGGTGGCGATGGTAACTCCTCCCGGTTGCCCTGCCTGGGCAACGATCTCGGCTTCGCGCTGGTGCAGCTTGGCATTCAGAACGTTATGCTTGATCCCCCGGATTTTCAACATCCGGCTGAGGAGTTCGGATATCTCTACCGAAGTGGTTCCAACCAAAACGGCCCTGCCCTCACCTACCAGCTTGACGATCTCATCAATGACGGCATTGTATTTCTCCCGCTTGGTCTTGTACACGAGGTCTTCACGGTCATCGCGCACAATGTCACGGTTGGTGGGGGTCACCACCACATCCAGTTTATAGATGCTCCAGAACTCACCGGCCTCTGTTTCGGCCGTCCCGGTCATACCGGAGAGTTTGTGATACATCCTGAAGTAGTTCTGCAGGGTGATGGTGGCAAATGTTTGTGTTGCAGCCTCCACCTTGACATTTTCCTTTGCCTCGATGGCTTGGTGCAAGCCGTCTGAATAGCGGCGGCCCTCCATAATCCGGCCGGTCTGCTCATCGACGATTTTCACCTTGTTGTCGATCACCACGTACTCCACGTCAATTTCAAAGAGCGCGTATGCCTTGAGTAGCTGGTTGATCGTATGCACCCGCTCCGACTTGACCGAGAAGTCCCGGATCAGCGCCTCTTTCAGGCTGATGCGCTCGTCATCTGATTTGGCTTTTTGCTCTATTTCAGTAAGTTCCACACCGATATCCGGAAGAATGAAGAATTCGGGGTCCTCTCCCTCACCGGTGATCAGGTCGATTCCCTTTTCGGTCAGTTCAACGCTGTTATTTCGTTCATCTATGATGAAGAACAGGTCATCCGTCACCACGTGCATATTCTTGCTGTTCTCCTGCATATAGAAGTTCTCCGTCTTCATCAGCAGGGCTTTCATCCCCTCCTCGCTCAGGAACTTGATGAGGGCCTTGGTCTTGGGCAGCCCCTTGTGGGTTCTCAGCAGCAACTTGCCGCCCTCCTGCTCGTTGCCTTCGGCGATGAGCTTTTTGGCCTGAGTGAACGTATCATTGAAAATGCTACGCTGAGCGTTCATCAGCTTGACCACGCGGGGCTTCATCTCCCCGAAAAGCTGGTCATCGCCCTTTGGAACAGGCCCTGAGATGATGAGTGGGGTACGGGCGTCATCGATCAGGACGGAGTCGACCTCATCGACGATGGCATAATTATGCCCGCGCTGCACGAGGTCGTCGGGCGAGATGGCCATATTATCCCTTAAGTAGTCGAACCCGAACTCGTTATTGGTCCCGTAGGTAATATCGGCCAGGTAGGCGTTGCGGCGTGCCTCGGAGTTGGGCTGGTGCCTATCGATGCAATCGACTGAGAGGCCGTGGAACTGGAATATCGGACCCATCCATTCGGAGTCGCGCCTGGCGAGATAGTCGTTAACCGTTACCAGGTGCACCCCCCGTCCGGGCAAGGCATTCAGGAAAACGGGCAGGGTGGCCACCAGGGTTTTCCCCTCACCGGTGGCCATCTCGGCGATTTTCCCCTGGTGGAGGGTCAAACCCCCGATCAATTGGACATCATAATGGACCATATCCCAGGTGACCTCGTTGCCACCGGCCATCCAGCGGTTCTTCCAAAATGCCTTGTCTCCCTTTATTTCGATGCCGTCTTTGCGGGCTGCCAGGTTGCGGTCAAAATCCTGGGCGGTCACCTCCAGCTCCTCATTCTCCTTGAAACGCCTGGCGGTTTCCTTGACGATGGCAAATGCTAGTGGAAGGAAGGTGCTGAGCTTGGCTTCGATCTTTTCCTTGATTTTCTGCTCGAGGCGGTCAACCTGGTGAAACGACTTTTCCCGCTCTTCCATCGGAATCTCGTCATTTTCAATAGCAGTCTTGATGTTCCGGATCTCCTCCTGTTCCGCCTCTATCTCTTTCCGGATCTCCTCCCTAAGGGCGGCTGTCCGGTTGCGAAGTCCATCGTTTGAAAGGTTAATTAGTTCAGCGGTATGGTGGTTCACCTGTTCAACGATGGGCAGGGCCGCTTTATAGTCTTTTTCGGCTTTATTGCCGACAAATCCTTTAAGGATGCTATTGATTATTGACATATTCTGTGATTTCGAATTTTTGGACAATTTCCGCACCAACCTGGTTTATCTGAATTATTGTCAGGTTTTTACTCCAGTTCAAGGTCGAGCGATTGGCGGAACAGGTCAAGTTCCGGGTTTTTCTTTTGCAGATAGGTGTATTTTTCTTCAGCGGTATAGAGTTTTTTACCGGCAGGTTGGTCTGGCACGAACGTGATGATTTCGATTTCTTTTTGACCGCTGCTTTCGCTCAGGAAAGCTTTCAGCTCGGCCTGGATGCTCCGGATGGCTTTCTCCTGCAAAGGGTTGTTCAGGTTGATTTTAACCTTAGTATCCTCCTCCAGAACAGGTAGTTGCGTGGTCAGGGTGTTGTAAAGCCTCGGTTGGTCCTCCTTGATCCGCTCGGCAAATTTCAACCAGTATTTCTGAAGTGATTCGGTGGTGAGCGATTTGGCGGCCTCCTGTTGCTGCGGAGTCTCTTGGGGTGTTTTAGGCTGTTCGGCAGCGGCTGTTTTCCGGGTCAGGAACTCATTGATCCGTGTAATTCCCCCCACTCCATTGGATGCTGGGGGTGCTGGAGGGGGTGTGGCCAACCGGGGCGCCTCGGGCTCGTGCACGCTGTTCTGCCGGGTTGGTTCAGGCGATGGTTTGGCAGCCGGCTCATCGCTCCGGATGATGCGGCACAAGCTTAAAAGGGCCAGCTCGACGTGCAACCGGGGATCCTTGGCCTGTCTGAGGTTTAACTCGCACGATGACAATGTTTTCAAACTCTCGTAAAGGAAGGGTACGCTGCAGGATTCGGCGGCTGCACGGTAACGGTTCGCGATCTCGGTGCCGGTTTCGAGCAGTTCAAGGGTTTCCGGATCACGGCTGACCAGGAGGTTCCTGAAGTGGGAGGCCAGGCCCCCGACAAAGTTGCCGGCATCGAATCCCTTTTCCAGGATCTCGTCATATATCAGGAAAGCCTGCCGGTAATCCCCTTTCAGGAAAAGGGCGGTCAACTTGAAATAATAGTCGTAATCCAGCACATTCAGGTGTTCGATCACCTGCTGGTAAGCTATCTCCTTGCCACAGAAACTCACCACCATATCAAAGATGGAGAGGGCGTCACGCATCGCTCCGTCGGCCTTCTGGGCGATGATGTTGAGGGCGGCCTCTTCCGCCACGATGCCTTCCTGCCCGGCAATCTTCTGTAATTGATGAATGATGTCCCTCACCTGGATCCGGTGAAAATCATAGACCTGGCACCGGGAGAGGATGGTTGGCAGGATCTTGTGCTTCTCCGTGGTGGCCAGTATGAAGATGGCGTGGGCCGGCGGCTCCTCGAGTGTTTTCAGGAATGCGTTGAAGGCGGCCAGGGAGAGCATATGCACCTCATCAATGATATAAACGCTGTACCTGCCGGTTTGGGGCGGGACCCTGACCTGTTCGATCAGGTTCTTGATGTCATCGACTGAGTTGTTGGAGGCTGCATCCAGTTCGTGGATGTTGAACGAGCGGCTGTCCCTGAAAGTTTTGCAGGCATCGCACTCGTTGCAGGCCTCGGATTCAGGGGTCAGGTTGGTGCAGTTGATCGTCTTGGCGAAAATCCGCGCACAGGTGGTCTTTCCAACTCCCCTGGGACCGGTAAACAAATAGGCGTGGGCCAGCTTACCGCTGGTGATGGCATTCTTGAGGGTCCGGGTCACCGAAGGCTGGCCTACGACCAAGTCAAAGCTGTCGGGCCGGTACTTGCGCGCACTGACAATGAATTGCTTTTCCATCCAAGGCTTAAAAATTGCCATACAAAAGTAACAAAAGGATCTTAAATTTGCCGCCGCAAGGAAACTCAAGTCCCAACCCTTGCAACAATCAGGAAATTCACTATCTTTGCCGCCCAATTAAACTGTTAACAATAAATAATTTAGTATGAATCAGTACGAAACCGTTTTCATTTTAACTCCCGTTTTGTCTGAAGATCAGATGAAGGAAGCGGTTAAGAAGTTCACGGGTTTCCTCAAGGAAAACGGGGGAACCATCGTGCACGAGGACCATTGGGGTCTTCGGAAACTGGCCTACCCGATCCAGAAAAAGTCAACCGGTTTTTATCACTTGGTTGAGTTTCAGGGTCCGGGCGAGCTGGTTAACCGTCTTGAGGTGGAGTATCGCCGTGATGAGCGCGTCATCCGGTTTTTAAGTGTCAAACTGGACAAGTTCGCTGTCGAGTACAATGAAAAGCGTCGCCGGCAGCAATCCGCCCCGGAACTTGTCACTGAAAGCAAGGAGGAGTAAGCAATGGCAACCAATCAGTCAGAAATCCGCTACCTCACCCCACCGACGGTGGAAGTCAAGCGTAAGAAGTATTGCCGCTTCAAGAGGGCCAATATTAAGTACATCGACTACAAGGATCCGAACTTCCTGAAGAAATTTCTCAATGAGCAGGGGAAAATCCTTCCCCGCCGCCTAACCGGCACCTCGTTGAAATTCCAGAGAAAGATCGCCCAGGCCGTGAAGCGGGCCCGG
>JAWOHI010000118.1:0-8819 GCA_046485255.1 Bacteroidales bacterium | reverse complement strand
TCCGGAGCTTCCCGGTATGCCGTACGATTTCCTTATATTGTTGATTTCTAGGATCATCCTTTGATTGAATTATGGATCTGGGAATAGAACCCGACCAGCTTCTCCGCCTGGGCGCTGATGTCGAAGTACTCCTCCACACCCGCCCGCCCACGACGGCTTAATTCGTGGAGGCGTTCTGGATCGGCTAGCAGGGCTGCAAGCGTTTCGGCCAGCTTTTCGGGACTGTTGGGCTGATAGGTGGCTCCGCCGCCCGCCATTTCAATGATCTCTGGGAAAGCACCTAAAGCCGGCTGCACCACGGGTATCCCGGATGCCATCGACTCCAGCAGGTACAATCCGAAAGCCTCCCCGTTTCTTACCGGCACCGACAGGACCGAGACTTTCCGTAGAAAATCCATCCGTCCGTGGTTCTCAAAATCGGCGTGAAAATCAACCTGATCCATCACAGCGGTATCCCTGATCCGCTTCCGTATGCCCGCCAGGAACCGTTTGTCAGCCCCGGTTGAGCCACCGGTGATGATCAGCCTCACCTGCTCGAATTCCGGCTTTTGTTTCAGCAGGATAAAAGCTTCAATCAGGATGTCGAGACCATTTTCGTGGCACATCCGCGAGAGGAATCCGATGTTGAGGGGCCGTTCGGATGTCTCAAAATATTCGTAATCAGCCGGATCGATACCAAGATGGATCGTACCCAACTTATGGTCGGGGATCGCCAGCCGCTCCCGGAGAAAGTCGGAGAAGAACCGGCTGACCCCGATGAACCCGTCAATGTACTCACCGTTTTCACGCATCAGTTGCCAGGCCTGCTCACGAAATTGGGGCTTCATAATGTCCACCCATACGTCCTCATCCTGCAAGGAGCAGAAAACCGGGAGGCCGAGCTCCCTCCTCAGTCTGGGGGCCAGGCCGGAGAGCAGGGCGTTCGACAGGTGGATCACGTCGGGGCGGTAGTGCTCGCGTATCCACCGGATCATCCGGTCAAGCTCCTCGTGTTGCTGCCCGTGCTCCCCCTTGAGCATCGAGATGGTCATCTCCTCCAGTCCCTTGGCGTCGGTTGACCCGGCCATCCCGGCCGCGAGTTTGAGCATTGGCTTGGAGTTCAGGAGCCGGTCGAACCAGCCTGGGGCGTGCCTGAATACCGGGAAAAGCTGTTTAAGGTAGATGCTGATGGCCCCGTAAAAGACCGGAACCTCGCGGATATCGTGCTCATCGGCAAACAGGGGCAGGTACATTGGCAGCTTGACGACATCGTGGCCCGTCTTTCTCAGGGCGTCCACGTACTTGCTGTCGCGCAGGCAGTTGCCGCAGTAAAAGCTGCCGCCGGACCCGGGAATTACCTGTAGAATACGCATACTTATTTACTATTTACTATTTACCATTTACGCATTTGTCATCCCGGCGAAAGCCGGGATCCCTTCCATCATTGCCACCATCTGTCATCCCGACTTTCGTCGGGATCCGGTTTACTATTTGCCGAAACAGTAAATGCGGCCATCGTCGGCTCCAATGATGATTTTTCCTCCGGCGATAGCCGGGTTCCCCGTGATCGGGCTGCCGGTTTCGTAGGTCCAGGTGGGCTTCCCGTCCGACAAGCCCAGAAAGATCAGGTCGCCGCGCATATTCACCACCACCACTGCATCCCCGCAGATCACCGGGGAAGCATCAACTTTTTCGCCGGTGTTGAATTTCCAGACCAGGGCCCCGCTTTTCAGGTCAAAACAGTACACGTGCCGGTCGCGGCTGCCCGTCACTACCTTCCCCGCGTGGATGGCCGCTGAGGCGATAAAAGGCAGCTGCACCTTCTCATTCGTGTATTTCCAGAGGTTCTTCTTCTGGTTCAGGTCAACGCAGGTGACTCCCCCATCGTAATCCCCCACCACGGCCAGATTGCCACTCACCGGAACCGAACCGGGGACATAGGTAGCCACGTCAATTTTCGCCCGGGCCTCGCCGGTGCTGATGTCCACCAGGTGGAGGTGGCCGTCGCACCCGCCGAAGATGGCCTGGTTGCCGACCACCGAGGCGGCGCCGTTGATGAAGTTGTCCGACTCGTATTTCCAAACCCCCTTGCCGGTGGCGGCGTCGATGCAGTGGAGGTAGTAATCGTAGCTGCCAACCAGGATCCGGGTCTGGGAGCCCGATTTCCACCAGTTGGGCGACCCGCTGATCTGCCCCTCCGTCAGGTACTGCCATTTGACTTTCCCATCGGGCAGGTTCAGGGCGTTGAGGCTGCCGCTGAGGTTGCCCACATAGACGGTGCCGTCGAGGATGAGGGCCGGCGCCTCGATGGAATTGCCGGTATTGAATTTCCAAATGAGCGCCCCGGTCAGGCTGAGGCAATAGACGTGTCCGTCGGTTGATCCTACCACTATGCGGTCGTTGCAGGCCACCGGGGCCGCCTTGATGTCGTCGCCGGCCTGGAAGCTCCAGAGCAGCCTGGGCGCTTTGGGCAGTGTTTCCCGTACCGTACCGGTCAGGGCCTGGTCCCCGCGGAACAGCGGCCAGCAATCCTTTCCCGGGTTCCCTTGCCCGGCCAGGATGGCCAGGACCATAACTAACAGCATTTTCATTGTTTCTCCTCCTTTCGGGCCAATGCCCCCGTCGGGCACGCATCAGCGGCCTCCAGGGCCGTGTGGGTGAGCCCCTGCTTCAGGCTCTCGCTGAACGGGACCCCAACCTGTACATCAAAACCCCTGCCGATAAAGGTTAATCCGAGCACCTCCCGATGCTTTTCGGTGATCCGCACGCAAATGCCGCATTTAATGCATTTCTCCGGTTCGTAGATGACGGTGTCGTGCTGCACGATTTTCCGGATCTTCTTCCTTTCCAGTCCGATAAACCGTTTCTGCTCGGCCTCGTACTCATCCGAATAGAGGCGGAGCTTGCAGTTGTCGAGCTTCCTGCAGTCGCAGTGGAGGCAGCGGGCTGCCTCGGCCATTGCCTCTTCCCGGCTGAAGCCAGCAGGCATCCCGCCGCTAGGGGCCAGTCGTGCCCCGGGTACCGATTCTTTCAGGTATTCCTGTGCCTCGTCGGCGTCGAGGCGACCGAAATGCGAGTTGAAAATCCGCTTTTCACCGGCCACGGGCAGCCCTGAGAGGAGCTGATGGGTCCGGATGGCCTCCTCCTTGCCAATGGCGGCGGCCCGGATGGCCATTTTCGGTGCCTTCTCGAGCGGTAGGATCAGGGCATCAAACCGTGGTCGCAGGTTTTCGATCTCCTCGCGGCTGATGTCGGCATTCATTTTGAAGATCACTCCCGCCTTCCGGATCCGGTCGATCTCCTGGTCGAGGATCTCTTCCGGAAGGATATGCCTCGAGACCGAGTAGCGAAGAGCTCCGCCGGGCAATTCATTTTTATCGAATACGGTACACTGATAGCCATACTGTTGCAGGTACCAGGCGGCCGATAGGCCGTGCGGGCCTGAGCCGATGACGGCCACCTGCCGGATAGTCATATCGGGTGGCCTGACCGGATCAGCCGCTTGCCACTCCTCCAGGTAATGGTCGCCAGCGACCCGTTTCAACAGGCAGATGGCTACCGGCTCATCGACCGACTTGCGGCGGCAGGCGCCTTCGCAGGGCGCCGGGCAGATACGGCCGAGGATGGAAGGCAGTGCGATGTCGCGGATCACCACTTCATAGGCTTGCCGGAGCTCTCCCGCAGCCAGGTGCCTGTTCATCAGCGGTATATCCATATGGGCAGGACAAGAGCGCTGGCAGGGCGCCTCGCAATCGCCCGTATGGTCGCTCAACAGCAGGTCGAGGGCAGTCTTGCGGGCCTCCCTTACCTCCTCGCCCAGGGTGATGATGTGCATCCCATTTGCCACCCTTACCGAGCAACTGGGAATCATCCTCCCCGACTGCTCATCCTTGACCACACAGACCATACAGGAGGCGAAATGGGGCAGGTCGCCGTTATGGCACATAGCGGGAATGACGATTCCCAGGGTGGAAGCTGCTTCCATCAGGGTAGTTCCCGCCGGGACCTTGATTTTTTTGTTGTCGATTGTCAGGTGGACCATTTCGTTCATCAGGATTTGTCGATGGCATCAACCGGGCAAACCAAGCGGCAGGTGTCGCACTTGATGCACTTATCCTGCTCGATTTCGTGTTTTTCGTGTGGCCGGAAGCGGATGGCTTCGGTGGGGCATTTCTGGGCACAGAGGGTGCAGCCGATGCAGTTGTCGTTGATGGTGTAACGGATCAGGTCGGTGCACTTACCGGTAGGGCAGCGGCCCTGGAGGTGGGCCTCGTATTCGTCGTGAAAATACCTGAGGGTCGTGAGAATCGGGTTGGGGGCGGTCCGGCCCAGTCCGCAGAGGCTCCCCTTCTGGGTCCAGCCGGCCAGCTTTTCCAGCTCTTCAAGGTCGGAAGCCTTTCCTTTACCCTGGCAGAGCCTTTCAAGGATGTCGAGCATTCGGCGGGTGCCGATGCGGCAGAAGGTGCACTTGCCGCACGACTCTTTTTGCGTGAATGAGAGAAAATAGCGCGCCATATCGACCATACAGTCGCTATCATCCAGGACGACCAGGCCTCCCGAGCCCATCATCGCCCCGAGTTCGGTCATCGTTTCAAACCCCACCGGCGTGTCGGCGAGGCTTGCCGGTATACAGCCGCCCGAGGGGCCGCCGATCTGTATGGCCTTGAATTTCCTCCCATTGGGAATCCCCCCGCCGATCTCTTCCACGATCTCCCGGATAGTGATGCCCATCGGCACCTCGATCAGTCCGCCCCGGGCAACCTTGCCAGCCAGGGCGAACACCTTGGTACCTTTGCTATCGCTCATACCCAGGCGACTGAACTGCTCCGCGCCGTTGCGGATGATGTAGCTCACCATCGCCAGTGTCTCGGTGTTGTTGACCAGCGTGGGCGCTCCCCAGAGCCCCTGCTCGGAGGGGAATGGCGGGCGGAGTGTTGGAAAGCCCCTACGTCCTTCGATGGAGGCGATCAGGGCGGTCTCCTCACCACAGACAAAAGCGCCGGCTCCCTCATAGAGCCTGATCGTGAAGCTGAACGGGCTGCCCAGGATGTTTTGGCCGATGTACCCGGCCTCCTCGCAGTGTCGGATCGCTTCACGAATGCGCTCAACGGCCAGTGGATACTCAGCCCTGATGTAAAAAAACCCCTCGGTGGCACCGGTGGCATAACCTGCAATCAGCATTCCCTCAATCACGCGGTAAGGATAGGACTCCAGCAACATCCTGTCCATAAAGGCCCCCGGATCTCCCTCGTCCCCGTTGCAGATCACGTATTTGACGGCCGATTCCTGCCTGGCGACGAGCTCCCACTTGGTTCCAGTTGGAAACCCCCCGCCCCCGCGCCCCCGGAGCCCACTCCCGCTGATCTCCGCGATCACCTCTGCAGGCGTAATACCGTTGAGGCACTGTTTCAACGCCAGAAAACCGCCCCTGCTCTCGTATTCATTGATATCGAGCGGATTGATGACCCCCCTGAACTCCGTGGCGATCGGTAGCTGCCTCCCGAGGAAGGAGGAGACCTGCTTCTCCCTGATGGGGGAGGTGTAGCGCTCGACGCCATTCCAGGTACGGTCGTCCTGAATGTTGTTGATCAGGTTTAAGGCCTTGACGCTTAGTTTTTTCCAAAAAGTTGGCGGGTTGAAGTGCTTTTCGATGATCTGGCGGACATCATCGGGGTTGACCCTGGTATAGAGGATGGGCTCCTGGTTGACCGGTACGATCTCTACCAGCGGTACCTGGTGGCACATCCCAACACAACCGACGTGTTTAAGTTTGACGTTCAGGGAGTTATTGTCGACGGTCTCCTCCACGGCTTCCCGGATGGCTTCGCTGCCGCTGGCTACACAGCAGGAGCCCAGACCGATCCGTATCTCCCCATCGATCTCCCTGCCCAATGCCGTCCGGTAGGCCTTTCCGCGGCTCCTCCCCCGCTGGCTCTTGAAATCCTCCAGCAAACGGCCAGCCTGGTCGGGCGAGACATGCCCGTAGGTGATCCCGTCGATCTGGACGACCGGCGCAATGGTGCAGCAACCGAGGCAGCTGACCTTATCGACCGTGAAAGTTCCGGTGGCATCGGTATCCTTCCCCTCATCCAGCTTGAGCTCCCGGGCGATCGCATCGAAGACGAGCCCGGCTCCCTTGACGTGGCAAGCCGTTCCAATGCAGACCTTGATCATATGCTTGCCCACCGGCTCCAGCCGGAACTGTGAATAGAAGCTGGCCACGCCGGTGATCTGTGCGGGAGTGACCGCCGTGGTCTCACACACACGCCTCAGGGCCTCCCCGGGCAGGTAGTGATACTTCTTCTGAATAGCCTGCAGGATAGGGATGACCGCCGAAGAGTCACTCCCCGATGTCTCAATGATCTGATCGATATCGCTGATATTGAACTCCATCAACAATTAATTCACTTCAATGCAATACAAAAACTGTTCCCCTCTGAGGTAGATGGCTCCATCCGCGAAGGCCGGGGTAACCACCGACTTCTCCCCGAGGACCGGACTTCCCAGTTTGACGGGGGTCTTGTCGAGCTTATAAATATGCATTATCCCCCCGCGATCCATTATATACACCTTACCGTCGGCCACCATAGGCGAGCCATAAAACCCCTGTCCGAACTCCTCCTCCCAGTATTGGTCACCGGTTTTCGCATCGAAACAGGAGATGACCCCATAGGTGGTGGCGACAAAAAGCAGTCCCTGTGCCACCACGGGGCTGGCCGTTTCGGGCAGGATGTCGTGCTTTTCCCACAGGATCTCCGGATTGGGCCCCGGCTTTATCGCGGCCAGGGATGCGTATTCGTTTGCGGCATAGACGATTCCGTTACCAAAGGCCGCCGACGGCCCCACTTCGCCTGAAAGGAAATCGATCGACCAGAGCTCCAGCCCAGTCTGGGGGTCATAGCCCCCAACGGTTGGCGCGGAGGTGGTAATCACCTGCATTTTGCCATCCACCTCTGCCAGGATGGGCGAAGCCCAGGAAATCTTGGATTTCCGGGCTGTCTCCCAGACGGTTTCCCCGGTGGAGGTGTTGATCCCCAGCAGCCGGCCTCCCTTATTGGTATCGAACTGGACGATCAGCACCTGGTTATGGTAGATCAGGGAGGAGGAGTGTCCGTAATGGTTATCGGGGACACCGAGGTTCCTGGCCCAGACCCGCTGCCCGTCGTGGGCGAAGGCGATCAGGTCGCCCGTGCCGAAGATGGCATACACCCGCTGCCCGTCAACCGCCACGGTGGGTGCCGACAGACCGGTATCATTGGTGGTCCTGGGCGGTGCGGCCGGTGATCCGGGTATCTGGTTGGCCTCAGCCTGCCAAAGGAGGTTGCCGTTCAACCGGTCGAAACAGAAGACCCACCGGCCTTGGGCGTCTGCTCCGGCAAGGAAAAGCTTGCCGCCCCAGATCACCGGGGAGTTGTACCCGTGCTTGGGAACCTTGATTTTCCATTTGATATGCCTTCCTGACGGGCCATCCCAGTCTATCGGCAGGTTTTTAGCCGTGGAGATGCCTTGCCCGAGATGCCCACGGAAAAAGGGATGGTTCGTAACGGCCGGAGGGGGTGTGGTAGCCGATCCGACGGCAACACCGGCCTGCCCGGGGGCAGCGGTTTCATTCTCCACGGTTTCAGTCGCGATATCAACTAACCCGCTGCCGGACAAGTTATCAGCAGCGACTTCCGTTGCGGCCTGGGCCGTGTCTTCTTCAATGAGGTCAACCACCTTGACCGTTGGCGGCGGCGGTTCGGCGACTGCTACGCCGGTCAACTCACCTTTCTGGTATTTATCGAGATAATCAACTGTCAGAAGCGATGCTGCCAGGGATCCAACTAGAATCAGGGCTCCGAGGCCGAGCACCCAACGCTGGGTAACGATCCGGTTCAGCAGGAGGCTCCCCGAACCGATCAACGGCTCGCCGATCCTGGCTTTGAGGCTGTGATAAACGCGTAGCAGGGCGGCAAAGGCAATGGCACCGAAGAGCAGGAGAAAGGCTCCCGTCCGGATCTGCCACTGACTGGTGAAATAGGCCTTCCTGGCCAGCAAGTCGAGGTTGCGGATGTCGCGGATCAGCGCCTCGCTTTCGGAATTGGACTTGAACTGCTCTACCAGCGTGTTGAGTGCCTGGTTTTCAAGCGGATTGTTGTTTTTCAGATGCAGGAAATTAACCAGCAGCAACAGGGCCACCACCAGGCAGAAGACGCCCGCAGCAGCCATTAATTGAGCTACCAGCTTTATTTTGGCTTTATCATCCATTGGCAATAGTTTTATCAACCGGACAGTAGTCCAGACACCTGGCACAGCTGTAGCAGTCGCCCCGGTTGGCCTGGTAATCCTCCCTCCTCCTGAAAATGAGTTGATTGAGTGCGGTCAACCCGATGACCAGCCCCAAGAATCCGCCCAGGATCATCGATCCGATCCGGAACTTCCCGCGTATGATGGCGGCCTCTTCGGACAGGTTCTCCAGTGTCTTACCAGAGGCCAGGAAGGTTTGGATGTCGAGGTTCTGGGGATCGCTCCTCAGCTCGGGATGAGCGATCAGCAGCTCCGCCAGGTAAACCGTCGAGTTGGCGCGCGAGAGGAAAACGTGGGAAAGGCTTCCGATAAAGATCCCGGCAGCGATCAGGATGGGGATCAGCGCAGCGAAGGCCAGGAAGGGCCGGGTCTGCGACCGGGGCTCGGGCTTGACCCTTTCGGTATCGGGTATATCTATCGCCTCGAACGGACAGGCGGTGGTGCATAGCTTGCACTGTACGCAGCTGGTGGGATAGACCGACAGGTGCCATTTGGAAAACCTGGAGCCCAGGTTGAGCAGGGCGCCGTATGGGCAGAGGAAGCGGCAATAGGGG
>JAWOHI010000098.1:0-8115 GCA_046485255.1 Bacteroidales bacterium | reverse complement strand
CATTCCAAACCTGGTCCGCAAGCTGTGTCTTCGACTTAGGCGCAAAGCGCACCTTGTACGTTGGCTCTTCGGCCGTCGTCGTCACTTGTAAAGCCCCCTTCTCCACCAACAGCCGGTTGGTAGGCGTTTTCTCAAAAGGCTCCTGATATGGAACGACTGCCTGGATCCTTGAATACTTGTTCACCTTCGTGTTGACGAAGTGCTGCAATTCGGATTTCAACTCCTCGATCTTCTTCTCAATCTGCTGACGGGCATCGTCTTTAAGATGCTGAAACTGCTTCTCCAGCTCTTCCATATTGAAATGCACCAATGCCACCAGGCGCCCCTTCTGCTGCACCACCACCGATTCCATTACGAACTTAAACCGATTGATCACCGACTCGATCTCCTCGGGGTAAATGTTCTCCCCCGACGCCCCAATGATCACATTCTTAAGACGACCCTTGATGTAAAGGTTGCCGTCGCGATCAAAGATCCCCAGGTCACCCGTCCGGAACCATCCGTCTGAGGTCAGCACCTGCGCGGTGATTTCGGGTTCACGGTAATACCCCTTCATCACGTTCCTTCCACGGGCCCAAATCTCACCAATGCCGGTATGCTCATCGGGTTCATTGATCCGAATCTCCACTCCCTGCACGGGTACGCCGGTGGATTGATGGCGCACCTTTGACGGGTTGGCGCCAGCCAGCAGGGGCGCGGTTTCGGTCAAGCCATAACCGATGGCATACGGAAACCGGGCCTCACGCAGGAAACGGTCGGCTCCCGGGTCGAGCTTGGCCCCGCCGATCCCGAAAAACTTCAACCTTCCGCCAAACGTGGCATAGAGGCGCTTGCCGGCCAGGCGATGGAAGAACTTCCTGAAAGCCGGAAGCTTGTAGAGGATCTTAAGCAGCGCAGATCCCTGAACCTTACCAAGAATCTGAGCCTTGTAAATCTTCTCAATCACCAGCGGGACGCTGAGCATATAGGTGGGTCTGACCAGCTTGAGGGCCGGAATCAGGACGGCTGCGGTAGGCGCCTTATCCAGGTAATGGATGGCCGCCCCGAAAGTGATGGGAAGAAGAAACCCCACCGTGTTCTCATAGGTATGCGATAAAGGCAAAATCGACAGAAAGACCTCTCCGTTCTCAAGCGGCTGGATTCCTGCACATTGGAACACATTAGCAACCAGGTTCCCGTTGTCCAGCATAACGCCCTTGCTGAATCCGGTCGTGCCGGAGGTATAGATCAGAGTGGCCAGGTCATCAGAATCCAGGGGGATGGTGAACGGATCCAACGCGCCTTCGGGTTCATAGGATCTCCAGGATTCTGGCAGGGTGGGCTGCGCTTTGTCGTTCAGGATAGAGAAATCGTCCAGCGAAAAAATATCCGGGATCGAATCGATGGTTTCCTGATCCAGGCGGGCCAGTTGCTTGGGGCTGGCAAAAAGGCCGCGAATGCCGGCGTGCCCAAAAATATGGGACACCTCACTGGCGTGAAAATCAGGGAGGATAGGTACGGCTACCACCCCCAGGGATAATAGGGAGAGGTAAACCACCGCCCATTCGGGCGAATTGGGACCCAGAATAGCCACCCGGTCTCCCTTTGAATAGCCAAGACGCGTCAAATGAAAGCCCAGATTCTCAACGCGTTGCCTCAGCTCACCATAGGTCATTAGTTTATCCCCGACAAATCCCAGAGCCGGCCGTTCGGCACTCTGCACGAAACTGGCCCAGATGAGATCCCTGACCGTCTGTTTATCTGTATGTCCCATAACTTAATTTCTCAGAGATTACTACTGACAAAAGTACAATTATTTAAGCGATTTGTTCAGATGCCATTCTCTACTGATAAAGAGTCAACTATGAAGTTAAATCCCACACTTATGGGTTGAACCCGCAGGCTTAACAATTAGAACAACTCTACAACCCTTTGATCTATTGACTTTTAAATTTTCTAACCTTATCTTTAATACCGGAAAGACAAGGGTAATCGGTTGACCTGTCAGGAGTTGTTTGAAAAGCATTGGAAAAGAAGGTTAGGCTGACCTTTAACTTGGTGGATTCCTTACGGTAGGGGGACACCGTTTCGAAAAACACTTACACTTTTCCTACGTCATGGACAACTCTACGGCAGGTCAACCTTCTTTTTGACAGTTAGTTCAATTTCTTCCATATTATCCTCCCTAACACCGAAAGGCCTTCTCTGAAAAGAGGGGCCTTTTTTTATTGATGATAGTTGGATAGATAGATAGATAGATAGATAGATGCAGTGTTCCAACCACTATTTATGACGCTGCTGGAGGGTGCGGGAGACGTCCTGGAGGGAATAACCCCGGTCGATCAGCAGGATCAGGTAATGGAAGAGCAGGTCGGCGGCTTCGTTCAGGAAGGCATCGTCGTCACCCCTGAGGGCTTCCAGGATCAGTTCGACGGCCTCCTCGCCGGTTTTTTTGGCGATCCGGGCGGTTCCTTCCCGGAAGAGTCCGGCGGTGTAGGATTTTTCGGGCAGCTCCTGTTTCCGTTTCAGGAGGAGCGCCTGCAGAAAATCCAGGAACATCAGATCGGTTTCGTTGATCTCATTGAAGCAGGTGTCGGGTCCATCGTGGCAGACTGGTCCGTCGGGACGGGCCATAACAAGCAGGGTGTCGCGGTCGCAATCCACCAGGATCTTTTTCATCCTTAATGAGTTGCCGCTGGTCTCCCCTTTGGTCCAAAGGGTATCCCTCGACCGGCTGTAGAAGGTCACCATTCCTGTCTCCCGGGTAACCCTTAACGATTCTTCGTTCATATAACCCAGCATTAGCACCTTGCGGGTGAGGTCATCCTGAACGATGGCCGGGATGAGGCCGTTTCCTTTTGAAAAATCAAGATTTTCGCTCATTGTGTAGGTATTATTAAGTTAACCTGACCGGGATATTCTCCCCGGCGAGATACTGTTTCAATTCCGGTATGGGGATCTCCCCAAAGTGAAAGACACTGGCAGCCAGGGCGGCATCAGCCTTCCCGATGGCAAAGGCATCCCTGAAATGCTCCACGGTTCCGGCACCCCCCGAGGCAATCACGGGTACCTGCAGCGTATCCGAAAGGATGGCAAGCGCATCGCAGGCATAACCGCTCTTGGTTCCGTCGTGATTCATACTGGTAAAGAGGATCTCACCACAACCACGTTCCTGGCCTTCACGAGCCCATTTAAAAAGATCCCGTCCAACAGGGATGCGCCCACCGTGCATAAAAACCTCCCAGGATCCGTCGGGCAGGTTCCTGGCATCGATGGCCAGAACCACGAACTGCGATCCGAACCCTGCGGCCAGCCGGTCGATCAGAGATGGGTCCTTAAGTGCCGCCGAGTTGAGGGAGATCTTGTCCGCTCCTGCCTCAAGGAGGGCCGACGCATCTTCATAGGAGCCAATCCCTCCGCCAACGGTGAATGGGATATTGATGGCCCGGGCAACCCGCCCGACGAGGTCGGTCAGGGTTTTGCGCCCCTCGTGACTGGCGGTGATATCAAGGAATACCAGCTCATCGGCCTGCTCCTCGACATATCGTATGGCGAGCTCCACGGGATCCCCCGCATCGCGGATATCGACAAAATTAACCCCTTTTACCGTCCTCCCGTTGAGAATGTCCAGACAGGGTATGATTCTCTTTGCCAGCATCTTAAATCGTAAATATTAAATCGTAAATGGTAAATTGTAAATATCCACCCTCCCCTCATAGATCGCCTTTCCCACAATCACCCCCGACAGGCCCGCATCGCGGAGAAGGATCAGGTCTTCAGCAGAGGAGACTCCGCCGCTGGCCACCAACTCTATGCCGGGAAAGTGACTTATGATCCTCTTATACAGATCGACAGCCGGTCCGGCGAGCAGGCCATCACGCTCCACGTCGGTACAGAAGAAACGGTTGACTCCGGAGCCCATCCAGCGGGCGATGAACTCCTGCCAGGTGACATTGGTGCCCGACTGCCATCCGTGGTATACCAGGCACTCGTCGCGCACATCAACGCCCAGGAAGAAGCGGTCGGGCCCGAACTCAGCGATCCACTCCTCCAGCAGGTGCGGGTTGGTTACGGCCAGGCTGCCGATGCTGACCTGGCCCGCGCCGGCGTTGAGAACCGCCACCAGGGCTTCGCGGGAACGGACGCCCCCGCCGAAGTCAACTTTCAGGCCGGTAGCACCGGTTATCCCTTTCAGCACATCCAGGTTGTGGGGTTCGCCGGTCCTGGCCCCGTCAAGGTCCACCACGTGCAGAAGACGCAGCCCGGCCTGTTCGAAGCGCTGAGCCTCCGCGACGGGGTTGTCGGAATAAACGGTTACTTCACCGAAGCGGCCTCCGGTTAACCTGACCGCCTTTGCATCGATCAGGTCGATCGCAGGAATGATCTCCATCATATCGTGATAAAATTTCTAATTACCTGAAGACCAACGTCTCCACTCTTCTCAGGATGAAACTGTACCGCATAAAAATTGTTGTGCCTGAGGGCTGCGCTGAACGGTTCACCATACTGGCAGATAGCCACCGTGTTATCGCCCGCCTCGGCATAAAAGGAGTGGACAAAGTAGAAGTGGGATGCAGGGTCGATTGATTGGAACAGTGGCTCGGATGGGCTGAAGTCGATTGAATTCCAGCCCATATGGGGTACTTTTGGCGCCTCGCGGAAGCGTTTGACCTCCTCCCGGAAAATACCGAAACCGGGCGTATCGCCCTCCTCCGACCGCCGGCACATCAATTGCATTCCGAGGCAGATCCCCAGTACCGGCTGGGTCAGGGAAGCGATCAAATAGTCTAGTCCTCTCACCTTCAGGTGCTCCATCGTGCTGCTGGCCTCCCCCACCCCGGGGAAGATCACTTTCGATGCCTGCCTGATCCGGCCAGGGTCATCCGTCACGATCGCCCGATGCCCGAGCCGTTCCAGCGCATTCGCCACCGACCCGACATTCCCCGCATTGTATTTGATCACCACTATCTCCATTCTATTTTTTCTTTAAACCTGATACCTGAAACCTGAAACCCGAAACCTGAAACCCGATACCCGATACCTGATACCCGATACCTGATACCTGCTGTCCATCATATCTTCCCCTTCGTGCTCGGCACCCCGCCCTCACCCGGCCCCTCCCAGGCCTGTCGTAGTGTGCGGGCCAGCGCCTTGAAGGCCGCCTCAATCTTGTGGTGCTCGTTATCCCCTTGAATATCAACATGAAGAGTACAGCGGGCCGCATCTGCAAAGGAGTTGAAAAAGTGTCTGAAAAGTTCCGTGGGCAGATCACCGACCCGCTCCCGGCGAAACTCCGCATTCCAGACCAGGTAGGGCCGCCCCCCCAGATCGATGGAGAGGCTGCAGCGCGACTCATCCATCGGCAGGACGAATCCGTACCGGTTCATCCCACGCAGGTCGCCCCACGCCTGCCGGAAAGCCTGGCCCAATACGATGGCGGTATCCTCCACGGTATGATGCTCATCTATATGAAGATCGCCCTTGGTCCTGATCCGCAAGTCGGCTCCGCTGTGCCTGGCCAGCTGATCCAGCAGGTGGTCGAAGAAGCCAATCCCGGTAGAGATATCAGACCGTCCCTCACCAAAAAGGGCCACCTCCACCTCAATATCCGTTTCACGAGTGGTCCGCACCACCCGGGCTGAGCGTTCCCGGCGGACAAGATATTCAGCGATCTCACTCCAGCCTTGGGCCTTCAAAACGCAGTGAGCCTCATCCTCCGGGGTGGCAAAGCTCCTCCAGCGCTCTTCCGAACCGATGAAGATGCCCTGGCATCCAAGGTTGGCCGCCAGCCGGATGTCGGTCGTCCGGTCGCCGATCACATAGGAGCCTGCCAGGTCATTCCCTGAATCCAAGTAGTGCCTGAGCATCCCGGTTCCCGGCTTTCTGGTATCGAGTCCCTCCCAACCGAAACTCCTGTCTATCAGAATCTCACGAAACACGATCCCCTCCTGCGCGAAGGTTTCGACCATCCGGTTCTGGACCGGCCAGAAGGTCTCCTCAGGGAAGGCGGGGGTGCCCAGTCCATCCTGGTTGGTAACCATAACCAACTCAAAAGGCAGGGTTCTGGCTATCCGGCCCAGGTGCGTGAAGACGCCGGGCAGGTAACGGAACTCCTCGAAGTTGTCCACCTGCTCATTCTCAGGCTCCTCAATCAGGGTGCCGTCGCGGTCGATGAATAAAAATCGTTTCATTACAATCAGTTGTCAGTTGTCAGTTGTCGGTTGTCGGTTGTCGGTTGTCGGTTGTCGGTTGTCAGTTCCATCAACAACCGCTGATTTTCTTCCGGTGTTCCCACTGTGATCCTCAAACAGTTGTCGCAGAGCGGCTGGCTGGAGCGGTCGCGAACCACAATGCGCCTGTCCAGAAGATGGGCATAGGTAGCCCGGGCATCAACCACCTTGACCAGCAGGAAGTTGCCCTCGGATGGATAGACCGCCCTGACGCACGGCAGGGATTGAAGTTGTTCCTTCAGCCATTCGCGCTGGTGGATGATCTCCCTGACCGCTTCAGTTACCATTTCCCGGCCGGTCTCCAGTTTGGTGAGGATCTCCAAGGCAGCCGGGGCACTCAGGTTATAGGGGTACTTGACTTTATCCATCAACCCGATAATGAATGGGTCGGCAAAAGCCATCCCCACGCGGGCGGCAGCCATTCCCCAGGCTTTGGAGAAGGTTCGTAGGATGACCAGGTTGGAGTAGCTGTCAATCAGGGAGATGGCCGAGGGGCCGGAAGCGAAATCCGCATAGGCCTCATCCACGACCACGATACCCGGAAACCGTTCGGCGGCCCACCTGATCTGGTCAATCGGAATCTGGTTGCCCGTGGGATTGTTCGGTGAACAGAGAAAGAGAATCCGGGTGTCGGGGCCGGCCGCGCTGAGCATCCGGTCCACGTCGACCGAAAAATCGGAATTTAGCAGGACGGGGTCGACCCCCACATCCTGAATGCGGGCAGCAACGGCATACATCCCGTAGGATGGGCTCATCGTAATGATCCTGCTCAGACGCGGCTCGCAGAAGATTCTGATCAACAGGTCTATCGCCTCATCGCTGCCATTGCCCAGGAACACCCGGTCGGGCCTGATACTGAATTCAACAGCCACCCGCTGCCTAAGCTCCCGCTGGCGTGGATCCGGATAACGGTTTAGGCCAGAGTCAAATGGATTCTCATTGGCATCCAGAAAGATGCCCTCCCTGCCCGCATACTCGTCACGTGCCGAAGAATAGGGTACCAGTGACAAGATATTGGGTCTTACCATCCGCTCCACCCCCCTCCCCAGTCTCTCGTCTTTAATCTTGTCTTGCTCCTCCGTCCGCTGTCCGCCGTCCGCGGTCATCCTCACCTCCACCGCCCTGGCGTGGCCCTCGAGCCCTTCGGCGCGAGCCATCTCGATGATGACCGGGCCGATCTGCGACAAGCCGGTTGGCGTAATCTCCTGGAAGGTGATGTTCCTGATAAAGGACTCCAGGCTCAAGCCGCCCATCTGGCGGGCATAACCGGAGGTCGGGAGGGTATGATTGGTGCCGCTGGCGTAATCGCCGGCGCTTTCCGGTGTGATGGGACCCAGGAAAACCGAACCGGCATTAATGACCATTCCGGCCAGCTCACGGTAGTTTTGGGTGGCGATGATGAGGTGTTCGGGGGCATACCGGTTGACCATATCCATTAGCTCTTCATCATTTGAAAGGACGATTATCCGGCTGGATTCCAATGCTTTCAATGCTATCTCCCTCCTGGGGAGCCGCTCGAGTTGAGCCGTGGCCTCGGCCTCTACCGCCCTGGCCAGCCGAAGGTCTGTCGTAAAGAGAATCACCTGGCTGTCGGACCCGTGCTCGGCCTGCGAGAGCAGGTCGGCGGCGACGGCAACGGGGTCGGCGGAATCGTCCGCGAGCACGGCGATCTCGCTGGGACCGGCGACCATATCGATCGCGACCTCGCCATAGACCAGGCGTTTGGCGGCGGCGACGTAGATGCCGCCGGGGCCGACGATCTTATCCACGGGCGCAACGGTTTCGGTGCCGTAGGCCATGGCACCGATGGCCTGGATACCGCCGATCCGGTACACCTCGGTTGCGCCGGCCATCCGCAGCGCGCAGAGGATGGGCGGATCCACGCGGCCGTCGCGTCCGGCGCGGG
>JAWOHI010000048.1:0-4835 GCA_046485255.1 Bacteroidales bacterium | reverse complement strand
TGCCCTACTTCTGGGTCCGGCAGGATGGATCCAAATACTTGATATTCTTCGCTAATCCGATTGCCCGTGAGTTCGTGTACCCGATCAAATATGGCCAGTCGGAAACGAACGAAACCCTGACCCGGAAAATTCGAATCAACCTACCCGGAAAAAGTATCGATTATGAGCTAACCTTTAGGCCGGGGGAAAGTTTGCTGATAGAGGTGGGACGGAATGGGAGAGTTCGGATGATAGGGGCAAGCGGGGTGTGAGTGTGGGTGTGAGTGTGAGTGTGAATGTGAGTGGGGGGAGCGTTCCGCCGTCTGCCGTCCGCCGTCTGCGGTCCTCCTTCCCTACCGCTTCGCCACTCCGCCGCCACCAATGGCCAGGGAGAAAAAGAATCCCCGGGTGTCGAAGGCGGGACCATCATTGATGGTTCCGTTGTCGTACGTCCAAATTCCGGCTTTGTAGGGCATCTGATACCCGATCTCCAGACCGACCATCACCCCGGCCGAACCGCCGAAATCCCGTGATCCCAACAGGACATAGGTCCCGGTGAGGGCGAACTTGAGCATCGGCCGGTGATATACCAGCGTGGTGGCCTGGTAGGGCTCCCCTGTCACGCTGGAGAAGGAGGCCTCCTGATCCTTCAGGTGTACGTGCATCCGCAGGATATTGTCGCCGATGGAGGCGGTCGGGAACAGCAGGAACCCCTTTTTGTTCAATACCACATAACCCAGCGAAAAATAGCCGAACTCCCCTTCCAGGTCGACTTGCTGATTGTCACGCGTATAGGATCCGCCGTACAACGTCCCGCCCTGGCCTCCGATGACCACGCCGTAAAAGACCCCGTAACCCGCACCGGACGTGACCAGTGGATTTTTCTGAATAGATGGGTATCCAGCCGGAAGCGACTGGTTTAGAGCCGAATAGTCAAGCGTGTGGACTCCGGGCAGGAAAAACCCGATCCCTCCGGCGCTCTGGGCCTGGACCAGGCTTGACGGGGCAATTGCCGTCAGGGCTGTGATGATCAATACCGCTAATTTTGTCCTCATGGTTCGTTTTTTTTATCAATCCTTAAAGATAAAATAAACGGCCGCAAAGATAACAGAAAGGGATGTTATCGGATTCTGCCGGCCCAGCCTCCGCCGGGGGCCAGGTTGAGGTCGATTTTCGAGTGCCGGGTCACCTGGATCGTCTCCATCTGGTGATCGATGGCTCGTGTCGCGGCATTGGGCCCGTCCCTGACCAGGTCGAGCGTAAAGGATCCCTCGGGCAGGAAGCTCAGGTCGAGCGTGAAGATACGCGGTGTCCAGTCGGTCGTCGCCCCGACGAACCACTCCCGACCGGTCCGCCGCGCCATCACGAGGAAGTCGCCCATCTTGGCCTCCAGCACCCGGGTTTCGTCCCAAACCACTGGGATATCCAGCAGGAAGGCAGCACACTCGGGTTCGCGGTCATAATCCGCAGGGGAGTCGGGGATCATCTGCATCGGACTGGTGGTGGTAATGGCCATCGCGATGAAGTGGGCCCGGGTGCCCATCCCTTGCGGAAAGTCAGCCACCTGACGAAAGTCTTTTTTTGTTACATTGTTAAAGGTGCCTGGGATGTAATCCATTGGTCCGGCCACATTCCGCACGAAAGGCAGGTTGTTCCGGTGATCGGGGTTGTCCCAGTCGGTAACGCCTGAGTACTCAAATTCGATCAGCCCCTCCTGGGTCAGGAGGTTGGGGTAGGTCCTGCCCAATCCGGTCGATTTGCAGGTGCCGTGGAAGTTCACCACCATACGGCGATTGGCGGCCTCCCGAAGCACCCGTTCGTAGAAGTTCATCATCACCTGGTCGTCGCGGTTCATAAAGTCCACCTTGATCCCGGCCACACCCCATTTTTCGTACAGATCGAGGGCTTCCTCCATCTGCCTGTCGAGGGTGGCGGCGGCGAGCCAGAGCAAGATCTTCACGCCTTTTGCGCCGGCATAGGCCATCACCTCCTCCATATCGAGCCCGGGCCTGATCTTCAGGATATCGCCGAGATCCGACCAGCCATCGTCGAACAGGAAATAGGTGACTCCATAGCGGGCGCAAAAGTCTATAAAGTATTTGGCCGTCACCGTGTTGATCCCGGCTTCAAAATCCACACCGAAGATGTTCCGCCTGGCCCACCAGTCGAGGATGACCCACCCCGGCCTGATCCAGGAGGGATCCTCGATTTCGCAGGAATCGGCCAGGAGATAAACCATCTGGTTGGTGATCAGTCCGGCATCCTCGCCGGATACACCCAGGATCCGCCAGGGCAGTGCACGTTGGCCGTTGATCCGGGCACAATAGGGTGCGTACTCCGTCA
The DNA here is from genome assembly GCA_046485255.1 of Bacteroidales bacterium. Taxonomy (GTDB): domain Bacteria; phylum Bacteroidota; class Bacteroidia; order Bacteroidales; family UBA12481; genus UBA12481. Next base: position 2,513 of record JAWOHI010000048.1, on the reverse strand, counting down.
CGCGGGTCTGAACGTAGGGGCTTCCCCCACTGTTCACCGCCAGCGGGTACCCGGGGAAAACCGCAGAGAAGGTCCCCTCGTCCCTCTTTTCGAGCCAGAGCCCCGGATAATCACGGACATTCGACTCACCGATCCATATCGCCGTGCCGTCGGGCTTGTGAACAACGACCGGCAGGTAGAACCGGCTTTCGGCCTCCAGGTTGCCGGCGGTTGTTTGGATGTACGGCGTTTCATAGGACGAATAGAAATTCTTCTCCAGGGCCAGGCAAACCGAATCCCGTGGATCGAACCGGTACCCGGCCAGCTCCTTTTCCACCACCAGCTCGCCCGGTCGGTTGAGGACCAATCGGTATGCCAGTCCCTCATTGTACAGGCGGAACTCCAGGCTGTAATCGGGCCTGAAGAGCAGTTTCAACTCCCCGTAATGGTTGCGGATGGTCTCCGATTTCTCCCGGATCTCCGGCCTGACCACCTGGTCCACCTGTCCTTGCTGCACCTTTCTCACTCCGGGATTGTTCCCAATGCGCGACCCGTCGGCCAGTTGGAGGCCGATCTCTTCGCTGGAGAGCAGGAGTGAACCAGTGCGGTAGAGGTCGAACCGGATGGAACCTTCAATCCGGATGATGGCCTGGAGTTGCTGGTCCGGGGAGTTCAGGACATACTCACTTGACCGGCCCGGTTGGGCCATTCCGTTAATGGCCAGTCCCAGGATAGAAACCAGCAGGAGAAAACTGTTCTTCATTGCGCACGATTTGAGGTTGCCACAGGCAAAGGTAAGAATCAGGCCGATCCCCACTCCTCCAAATGGGACTGGATGAACCGGATGATTGTCTGGTTATCCTCCTTACCTGACCCGCTGATCATAAGCGGCTGTCCGAACCTGATGCGGATATCCCTGCTGCTCAGGTCCAGCGGTCCCAGGTCCTTCAATATCCGTCCATTAAGCCAGAAATCGGTCTTGATGGCAACGGGAATGACCGGAACACCGGCCTTGGAGGCCAACTTCACCCCAAGCGTGTTGAACTCTTCAGGCCGGAACTCGAGTCTCCGCGTGCTTTGAGGGAAGATGACCACTGAGGAGCCTCCGGCCAGGAGCCGCTGACCCTTGGTCATCACCTCTACCAGGTCCTCCCGCGAATTGTGCCGGCTGACCACGATCGGATCCCTGGAGCGCATTATTGGCCCGAAGATCGGGTGGGTCACCAGGCTATCCTTCACCACGAAGGTCACCCGCTTGTGGGGAGCGATCAGGAAAGGAAAGACCATCGTTTCGAGCGTGCTCATATGGTTGCTGACAAAAACCACCGGACCCTCCAGTTTCCGGAAATGTTCCACCCCGTAGACGTGGAAGATCCCCCCGCCCCGCTCGAGCAGGCGGAAATTCTCAAGCGAGGAGGCGGCCCAGGCCTCATCGTCGTAAACACCTTTGGCACAAGCCCTTCTTGATCGGATCACCACCCCGACGAAATGCAGCTTAAAGCCCAATTGCAAGCCCGGGATCAACCGGTCGAGGCAGAACCTCCTGACGCCACCGGGCGTTTCGTAGCTGTCGTTGATGATCAGAGGCAGGTTCAAGGCAGATGATTTGATTCGTGTTGGTATAAGGAGCGAAAATATCAATTAACCCTTATTTCCGGATCAATTCCAGCGTGTGCCGGTAAGAAAGTTCGTACAATTCATCTACGTGCTTCATTCTGAGGATGTCATAATGCTCCACCCCGGGCGGCTCAATCAGCAGGTCAGCCTTTCTGCCCCACTGGGTCGTGTACTTGTCCACGCTCAGGTGAAAGGTCCTCACAGCAATCTGGATCAGGTTGTCCAACTTGTCAGTTTCGTGTACCGGGCTGATATTGACAGCGATCACTTTCTCGCAAATTTTACGGATGGGTTTCACCGGCAGGTTGTCGAGCACCCCGCCGTCGACATAGAGCTCTCCGTTCATCCTGACCGGCGAGAAGAGCACTGGTATGCTGGATGAGGCCAGGACAATATCGGCCAGGGGACCCTTGTCGAGATACTCCACCCGGGCCTTGTTGAGGCTGCAAACGGCTACGATCAGCTTAACGGGCAGGTCCTCAATCCGTTTAAAAGGGATGTGGCTGGCGATCTGCTTCTTCAGTCCATCGAGCCTAAGCAGCCCGTCCTTTGGCAGGTGGATGTTGGTGATCTTCATAAAGTCCTGCTCCCGCAGCAGGTCGTAGATCTTCTGAGGGTCCATTCCGGCTGCCAGGAAGGCCCCGGCGATGGACCCGGCGCTGACGCCTGAAATGATATCCGGACGGATGCCGTTTTCGTAGAGAGCCCTGGCTACACCCAGATGAGCGAAGCCTCTCGCTCCTCCACCACCCAGTACCAATCCGAGTTTGTATCCTGGTTTTTCCATTGGTTTAACTTGTCAGGCCGGCCGCCTCCAGCATCGCCCTGAGGTTCTGTTCAGGCGTTTCCGCCGTCCTCCCGGTCATGGCCCAGGCCGTTGACGCAGTCGAGCCCGGCGGCCAGACAGGCTGGACGAC
>JAWOHI010000019.1:0-6747 GCA_046485255.1 Bacteroidales bacterium | reverse complement strand
CAGACAGATCGAATTGTCGTAGGCAACCACCTCCTTGAGGTTGGCATCGCTGCGGGTGGTGATCCGGTAGGTATGCGGATTATGGCAGCTCCAGCAGCTCACCATCGATTCGGGCTTCTTGGCGTGGATGCTCTTTTCGAACTCCTCCGTTATGGTCCCGAAATTGAGGCCCGGGAGATATTCGGAATCATCGTGGCAATCCATGCAGTTCAGCCCGGGCTCCAGCTTGAGATCCGGGTTGTGCGGCAGCTGGTTGTAATCCGATGAGTGGCAATCCGTGCAAGCGAAAAACTTGTGATTATTATGGTAGAATGCCACCGAATCGATGACCAGGTCCAGGAACATCCTGGTCCGTATCACCTGTGACGAGTCCTGGTTGGCATAAGTGTACCAGCGGTGCCCGTGGCAAGAAAAACAAAACTCATTGTCCGGGTTCGTCTCATAGTCGAGAACCGCCTCCTGCGACTGGGTCATCTGGCCGCCCAGGAGGGCGGCCAGGATGAGGGCCAGTGTCCGTATGTTTACGATCTTCATTGTTCCAATTAAATACTGAAAAATCAAAACCCCGCCTCAGCCGCTTGTCAGGCAGGCAGGACGTTAGAATCTGACGGTCAGGTTAAAGCCCAGCAGCACTTCTCCGTCGAGCCAGCTATTCTGGTTGAAAACCATATTCTTCTGCCCGAGGATCTTGTCGTAGTTGGCGGCAAAAACCTGGAAATTATGGGTTGGCGTGCCGATCTCGATCCCGATGCCCAGGTTGGGTTTCGGGGCAACCAGGAGTTCGCGGCGGGCTTCGCGCGACTCGGGCCTCAGGTTGGGCATCACGGCAAAGGCCTGGTCGTAGCCGGCGATCACCGAGAACTCGTTGAAGAGGTTGACCCTGGCGCCGAGCGAAATGCCTACGTAGTCATTCCATTGCTCCTTATCCACGGCATTGAAGTGGATGTAGGAGGGGGCGAACTGGACGGCGACTTTCTGCCCGAACTTGCGGGAGACGATCACCTGGTTAAAGTAGGACAAGCGGTTGGTCCACTCGTAATTCTCCCCGAAAATCTCTGCGTTGCGGGCATCGACGCCAAACTGGGTGACGAAGCTCAGCGAGATGGGCATTCCGGTCCGTTTCTGCTGTAGGATGAGATACTTGGCATAGACGTCCTGCAACTTGTTGTTCTTCTCGGTGCCGATCCCGACGGAGAGGCGCTCGTTGATCCCGTAGTTGAAGCCCATCCGGATGTTGGAGGGGGCGTAGATCCCGACCAGGTCCTTCAGGCCATTCTGCATCGTTCCGAAGCGGTGGTGGATGATCAGCTCCAGCGACCCCTTATAGGGATTGGTGGTGGTATGCTGATCGATCAGCAGGGTCGAATTGAACACGTCACGCACCGGGCGGCGGTCGGGACCCTCATCCTGAGCCAATGCTTGCGCGGTGAATGAGAGCAGCAGGATGAATGCGGCTGTTTTAGCGATGTGATTAAAAGCTTTCATGATGTCTCCTCCCATTTAATTGTTTTTGGCTCCTTCGGTTATCCACTTCAGGATCAAGGCCTTTTCTGTCGCCGTGATGTTTCCTGAGTTGGCGTGGCCGGCATTGATCTTGACCAGCAGTTTGCTGGCCTCGGGATTGCCCGTATCAACGAAGCCGCCGCCTGTGAGGGCTGCATAGGACTTGTCGGCCCGCAGGTCGGGGGCCGTCCCGCCGGAGTGGCAGCCGGTGCAGCCCACCGTAACAAAGATGGGCGCAATGTCCGCATTATAGCTAACCTCTTCGGGTACGATGATCTCTTTGGGCACGATGGTGTCATATTCGCAAGCTGCCAGCCCCAGGAGGAGAAAGCAGAGGAACAGGCCCAATAAATGATTCAGTTTCATATTGGTTCGTTTTAAATTCCGTGTAAGTTACAAATCCCGGCAGAAAAAATAAAAGGCCCTTTCAGCAAGAGCCTTTTATTTTCCATACCATCATAATTAGTTCAAAGCCTCAATTGAGTTGACAAGCAAAGCCTTGGTGTACTTGTAGTTGTGCGCTCCCTTGCTATGGTCACCATAAATCATCTTGAAATTGAAGAAAGCACCGGCCTCCTTGAGGGTCCACTCACTTCCCTTGCCGCTGGCGTTATTGTAAGGCCAGGCCAATTCGGTTGCCGGGTTCATCAGTTTTTTCTCTATCAGCTTGGCTTTCAACTGATCAATCAGCCCGCTGATCTCGGTCTGCTTACCGTTGATGTCGGTCGTGGTGGCACCCGGGTGGCAGGAGACGCAACCTTGGACGTTCACCTTGGAGCCGTCTTCGCTTCTGATCCTCCAGGTGTGCCCGCCCGTTTCGGTTCCCTCACCCTCTGCCATATGGCAGCCCGAGCAGCTGACGACACCCTTGTGGTTGGTGTTGGTGTAGGCGGCAGAACCGGCATATTCCCAGCCTTCCGTTCCGTTGAGGATGCTCGACTGTGTTCCGTAGTGCGGACCCCAGCGCGAGTTCGTTACGGCATAGGTGTTGTCGCCTGTCTTGGGAAGCGGGAAGAATGGGTCAGGCCTCGGCTGATGACAATAAGTACACAGGTTTGAGGAGTTCCCGAAATCAATGGTGCTCTGGTGGCCGTCAAAAATCAGACTGACCGGCTTGGTGTGGGTGATGGCATAATTCGGGAAATCCAGGGAATCCAATGTTTCGTGGAAACCGTGGCAGGCATCGCACTGCAGGGCGACAGGGAATTTGGAAACCACGGCCATCGTGTCCCGGCCGGTCAGTTGCGTCTCCATGTACCCCTGGTAGGAGTGGCACATCGAACACGCGTTCCTTCCGCCATAATTGGTAGCGGTCCAGGTGTGTCCCTCTCCGTGCAGCGAGGTCTCGAACTGTGCTTCCACAGCCCCGTAGGTGGCTGTGTTGTGGCACTTCACGCAAAATGAGTTGGCATCGATCCCGTCCTTGCCATCCAATCCGCCCGGACCCTGGGGCCCTTCGCAGGATGGAAACAGGACAACCAGCGAGAAGATAGCCAACGCACTGAATGTCAGAAAATAAGAGATTCTCTTCATAGTTAGATTAAGTTTGTTGAATTTGTTAGGAAAAGTACGTGTTATAAAATTAGCACAAAAAATTGATAACTTGATATGAATCTGGATAGCAATGAATTATTTCAAAAACCTAATGATCTATATCTTTGCATACTTGATATTTGTCATCCTTTTTTTGATAAATGTCAGATTGTAGTACTTTAGATCCGGCAATATTTACCGAATGAGTGAAGAGTATGTTATTGAGCCTTGCATCCACTGTATGGACAAGTGTGATGCCTTCCAGGCACTTTCCCTGCCCGAGCTCGAAAAACTGCACGAAAGCCGGTATGAAACGCTCTACCGTCCGGGTGAGGTGATTGCCAAGCAGGGATCCCCGATCACCTCCCTGATCAGCCTCTCGGAGGGTGTGGTCAAAGTCATCCTGGAGACCCCCGGCCAACCCGACATCATCCTGTCAGTAAACCGGCCGGTGTTTATGCTGACCGGTCCGGGAATCTTTGTCGATAACCGTTATCACGTTTCTGTAGTGGCTTTAACCGCCTGCCGTACCTGCTTCCTGGATATCAAGTTTTTATATGGCTTCTTTGAAGGTAATCCGGATTTTGCCCGACGGTTCAACCGGGCGATCGGCGAACGGACCCTTTTGCTGCACAAACGAATCCGGAGCCTGAACCACAAGAATATGGCCGGCCGGATCTCCGAAGCCCTGCTGACCCTCCAGAAAAATGTCTTCGAAACCAACCCCTTCGACATCATCCTGACACGCCAGGAGCTGGCCGAATTCACCGGGATGACCAAGGAGTCGGTGAGCCGGATCCTAAAGGAATTCAAGGAAGAAGGCCTCATTGAGGTGGAAGACCGGATGGTGGAGATCCTCGACTTCGACAAGCTGACCGCCATCAGCCAGAAGGGTTGAGAAAAAATTTTCCGCACCTGTTGTTGAACATATTTTAGGATATATTTGCTCTTGCAGCGATAGACCTAAACCTATGTTGAAATCATTGCGCTCCTTACCCTGGGTCCTAGCCCTCCTTATGTTCGCTCCGGTAGTGAACGCCCAGGTTGGTCCGGAAGGTAAGTACCTCACCCTGAATGGGATAAATCAATTCGTAGTCATTCAAAACCACGCCGATTTCAACATAGCCCCGGGCGAAAGCCTGACCATCTCCTGCCGCATCAGGCCGGATGATTTTGATTCCCTTTACTACATCTTCTCCAAGGGCGGCTATCTTGATCCCAACAGCCGGTTCGGGCTCTTCACCCACTCATCCTCCACGCTGCCTAATCTGGGCTTCCGCCTGTTCAACGAGAATGGCACCGACCTGGGTGTCTCACGCCTCACCCATCTGGGAGCCTGCGAGTGGGTGCACGTGGCGTGGGTTTACAACGGATCAAAAAAGAGCACCCTTTTCTACCTGAACGGCAACCTGCTGTCGACCGTGATCAACCAGGCCATAGGCCGCCAGTCGGTGAGCAACTCATCCAACCTCTACATCGGTTGTACCATCACCGACAGTGAGCACCCGTTCAAGTCAAACCACTGGCCCGGACAGCTTGACGAGCTGCGCATCTGGAAGAGGGCCCTGCCGGCGCCGGATATCCAGGCCGATATGGGCAACAGTACACCCGCAACTGATGGGTTGGTGGCTGCCTACAATTTTGAGCACGAAAATGGGAAATCGATCCCCGACATTTCCGGAAAAAACCATACTGCGACAATGGTCGGGTATGAGATCCGCGTTTTCAAGACCACCCTGCCCGTGGGCAGAGGGGAAAAATCAGAGCGCCTCATCGGGTTCAGGCTCAACGGGGGTGCGGGCAACGAAAGGCTGACTTCCGTAATGGTTGATCTGATTGGGACAACCGCCTTCACCGACATCACCTCACTGAAAGTCTATTACAATGGCAACAGGGAACGCCTCGACCTCGAAAAAGCCAAGCTGTTTGGCTCAGCCAAACCCGGCAAATCGGTCAGCAAGGTCAAGGTTTCGGGCGACCTGACGCTGCTGCCCGGGGAGAACTATTTCTGGGTCACCGCCGACATCCATCCGTCGGCACGTGAGGGTAACCGGCTGGAAGCCAAAATGCTGACCATCACCAAAGGCAATGGTACCATACTCAATCTGCCGGAAGAGAAAGCCACACGGGTCATCCTGCTGACCAGCAAGCTATTATTTAAGGGAGGCGACGGCGGATCCCGGCACTACCGGATCCCGGCCATCGTGACGGCGCGTGACGGATCACTGGTGACCACCACCGACAAGCGCTGGAACAATTCGTTCGACCTGCCGGCCCACATCGACGTGGTGGTAAGGCGCAGCACCGATAATGGAGACACCTGGAGCCCGCCGGTCACAATCGCCGGTGAAGGTTCCGATGACGGATTTGGAGATGCCGCCCTGGTGGTCAACCGACGGAATGGTGAGATCATCTGCCTGTTCGCCTCCGAAAGGAGCTTTTATGGCTCTACCGCCCAAAGACCCATCAATATCTACCAATGCATCAGCAAGGATAACGGCATCACCTGGAGCCAGCCGATCGATATCACCAACCAGATCTACGGAGCCGGATGTGCCAACCCCGTGTCGCGCGAGTGGCAGGGGGCCTTCGTCACTTCAGGATCCGCCCTGCAACTCAAGAATGGGCGGATTATGGCAGCAATGCCGGTTCGCGAGGATGCCACCCGCAAGATCTCCAACTTCGTAATCTACTCCGACGACAACGCCAAAACCTGGAACGTCTCCACCTGGCGTGCATCTGATATCGGGGGCGAAGCCAAGCTCCTCGACCTGGATAACGGGAATATCCTGATGAGCATCCGCAATGACGGCCAGCGGCTCTTCGTCCTGTCGGCCGACCGCGGGATGAGCTGGGGCACGCCATTCCCGATGAATGACCTGCCAGACCCCTCCTGCAACGGCGACCTGATCCGTTATACCTCGATATCCAGCGGTTTCTGGAAGAGCCGGATCCTTCACTCAATCCCCTACTCCGCCAGCCGGGTCAATGTCAGCGTCCTGATGAGCTACGACGAGGGCGCTACCTGGCCGGTCAGAAAAACCATCTACGCGGGAGCATCGGCTTATTCCTCCCTGACCGTATTGCACGATGGAACCATCGGAATCTATTACGAAGTGGGTGAATATGAGCACTATGAAATGTACTTCGTCCGGTTTTCACTACAATGGCTCACGAATGGCAGGGATCAGCTTTCCGATCGCTGGCATACCGATATAACCTCCTCCAACCCCGCTGAACTCCCGGAACAACAATTTGTCGTCTATCCAAACCCAGCCGATGATTTCATCCACCTCACCGGGCCGATCGGTCCGGGGAGCATCATCGAACTGTTCGGGCCCACCGGAATCCTGCATCAACGGATCGAGGTTGAAAACGAATTGTATACGATTCGCTTGAATATCAGTGATATGTCGCCTGGCATCGGGATGGCTAAAATCAATGGCGCAGTGATTAAATTTGTCGTGCGCTAATAACAAAACCAACCCGAAATGCGAATCCAGTTCAACGGGGTGCGCCTCGCCGCACTCATCCTCCTCACCCTCCTGCCCGCACTTGGCAGCCGGGCGCAACAGCCACTATCGCTTTACTACCTGGAAAACATTCCCCAATCGGTCAACCTGAATCCCGCCCTCCTGCCGCGAATGACTGGCTTTATCGGCCTCCCGGGGATCAATGCCATCTATGGGGGTTTCCATCACGACCTGATTG
>JAWOHI010000014.1:0-4709 GCA_046485255.1 Bacteroidales bacterium | reverse complement strand
TTCAGCAGGGTGCGGATATCGTGGAAATGGAGCCCTGTGGTTGGTTCGTCGAAAATGAACAGGGTATGGCCGTTATCCGCTCCCTTGGCTAGGAACGAAGCCAGCTTGATGCGTTGGCTCTCTCCTCCAGAGAGGGTGGAGGAGGATTGCCCGAGCTTGACATAGCCGAGCCCGACCTCTTCGAGCGGTTGAAGGCGTGAAACGACCCTTTTGGCGGTAGATTCCTTGAACGAGGAGAAGAATTCAAGAGCCTCACTGACTGACATTTCCAGTAAGTCGAACACGTTCTTGCCATTGTACCGGACATCCAGGATCTCATCCTTGAACCGCTTGCCCTGGCAGCTCTCGCAGGTGAGGTACACATCGGCCATAAACTGCATTTCCACCTTGATGATCCCTTCGCCCTGGCACTCCTCGCACCGTCCTCCCTCGACATTGAAGGAGAAGTGGGAGGCCTTGTATCCGTTCATTTCAGCAAGCGGTTGATTTGCAAAGAGTTTGCGAATTTCATCCCAAGCCTTGATGTACGTAACCGGGTTTGACCGGGTACTCCGGCCGATGGGGTTCTGGTCGATCAGTTCGATCTGGTTGATCCGGTGGAGGTCGCCGGTAATGGCGCCGTGGCGTCCGGTCCGCTCGCCCGAGCCGTTGAGCCGTTTATTCAGTGCGCTGAAGAGGATCTTATTGACCAGGGTTGATTTGCCTGATCCGCTGACCCCCGTGACGACGGTCATTACCTCAAGGGGGAAGGTGACGTCGATGTTTTTGAGGTTATGTTCGCCGGCGCCGATGATGCGGACCGAATCGTGCCAGGGTCTCCTGAAGGTGGGGACGCTAATCTTTTCGGATCCTTCGAGGTACTTGGCGGTCAGGCTGTTGGAGTTTGAAGTGAGCATTTTCTGTGGCCCCTCGAACACTACTTCGCCGCCAAACCGGCCTGCTGCCGGGCCGATGTCGATCATATAGTCGGATGCCCGGATGACCTCCTCGTCGTGCTCCACCACCAGGACGGTGTTGCCCAAGTCGCGGAGCCTTTTCAGTACGCCGATCAGCCGCTGGGTATCGCGCGGGTGAAGGCCGATGCTGGGTTCGTCGAGAATGTACAGCGACCCGACCAGGCTGCTGCCGAGGGAGCTGGCGAGGTTGATCCGCTGTGATTCGCCGCCGGAGAGTGTGTTGGATGTTCGGTTGAGGGTGAGATAGCCCAGCCCGACATCGGAAAGGTAGGTCACGCGGTTGGATATCTCCTGGATCAGGCGTGAGGCGATCTGTTTTTGGTGCGGATTGAGAACCAGGTTATTGAAAAAAGAGAGGAGTTCGTTGACCGGTAGCCTGACCAGGTCGGAGATGGATTTTCCACCCACCTGGATCCAGTCGGTCTCTTTCCTGAGGCGTGTGCCCTGGCATTCGGGGCAGGTGGCTTTGCCACGGTAACGTGCGAGCATCACCCGGTATTGGATCTTGTAGGATTTCTCCTCTAGATGGGCAAAGAACTCGGTCAGGCCGTTGAACCAGGAATTGCCTGACCAAAGGAGTTGTCGTTCCTTTTCAGTGAGCTGATAATAGGGGCGGTGGATGGGAAACCCGAACCGGTCGGCCGATCGCACCAGTTTCTCCTTCCATTTGGACATCTTTTCGCCTTTCCAGCACACGATGGCGTCCTCGAAGATGGAGAGGTTCTTGTTGGGGACCACCAGGTCCTCGTCGATCCCGATGGTGCTGCCGAACCCTTCGCAGACAGGACAGGCTCCCATTGGGTTATTGAAGCTGAACAGATGGACGGAGGGTTCCTCGAACTTGATCCCGTCAAGCTCGAACCGGTCGGAGTAGGTCTCCTCCAAGTAATTTCCGTTATCGAATATTTTCAGGTAGCAGTCGCCCTTGCCTTCAAAGAGGGCGGTTTCGACCGAGTCGGTCGCACGTGCCCGCAGGTCTTCCTCCCCGGCGATGATCACGCGGTCGATCAGGATATAGAACGGACAGGATTCACACAGGGCATAATCTGGTGCGAGCACTTCGGAAATCTTCCGGATCTGACCGTTCTCCTCCACCCGCGTGTATCCCTGCTGCATCAGCACTTCGAGGTGGGCTTTCAAGGGGCGTTCCTCCGGCTTAAGCAGGGGGGCGAGGATCATTACCTTGGTGCCGGCCGGAAGGTTCAGGATCCGGTCGACGATGGTTTGGACCTGGTGCTTCTCCACCTTCTGCCCGCTCACGGGTGAGTAAGTCTCCCCGATCCGGGCGAACAGTAGCTTGAGATAATCATAGATCTCGGTGGAGGTCCCGACGGTGGACCGGGGGTTGCGGGTGTTCACCTTCTGCTCGATGGCGATGGCCGGCGGGATGCCGTCGATCAGGTCCACATCCGGCTTGTCGAGCCGGCCCAGGAACTGCCGGGCATAGGCCGACAGGCTTTCGACGTACCGGCGCTGGCCCTCGGCATAGAGGGTGTCAAAGGCGAGGGAGGATTTCCCCGAGCCCGAAAGTCCGGTCACCACCACCAACTGCTCCCGGGGGATGGTCAGGTTCACGTTTTTAAGGTTGTGGACCCTGGCCCCGCGGATCAGGATGTGGTTTGACTCGTCTAAATTCAGATCAGGCACAATTTTTGTTGAAATCGGGGTGTGAAATTAGCTCTTTTTTATCAGGGCGGAAAATTTTGGAGATTGTAAAATTTTTTCCTTATGTTTGCGTTCAGATAAGAGAAACAATAATCTAAAGCTCAGGAGGACTGTATATCGAGGCATTTCTACTTCTAAGATAACCCTAAAAAGGAGGTAGTTTTGAACTTACATAATCTCGATGATTATGTCCTCGTAGAACAGTATATCGCAGGCAACCACGCCTGTATTGAAGAGCTGATCACCAGGCATAAGAACCGCGTCTACACGTACATTTTACTGATCGTTCGCAACCCGCATCTTGCCGAAGATATTTTCCAGGATACTTTTATCAAGGTCATCAAGTCGCTTAACAAGGGCAAGTATCTCGACAAGGGCAAATTCCTCTCCTGGGTGCTGCGGATAGCGCACAACCTGATCATTGACCATTACCGCAAGCAGAAGTTGCTCAACACGGTGTCCAATGACTCGGGGGAGGTGGATCTGTTCAATAACCGGAAATTTTCCGAGTCCAATGTCGAGGAGGCGCTGGTTTTTGACCAGACGATGGAGGACGTGCGCAAGTTGGTGGATGCCTTGCCGGAGGAACAGCGGCAGGTGGTTTACCTCCGTCATTATTGTGGTCTAAGTTTCAAGGAGATTGCCGACCAGACGGGTGTCAGCATCAATACGGCGCTGGGCCGGATGCGCTATGCGTTGATCAATATGCGCAAGATGGTCAGGGAGAAGAACCTGTCGCTTGCCCTATCCTGATAATGAACGAAAGGGAGGCCCCGGTTTGCCGGGGCTTTTTTATTGGATGAAAAATATCTGAAAAAGGCATACTATGGATCCCCGGGGATCGTTATTAAAGTAAAATTAAAGCAAAATGGTCTGCCTATGAGGAATTTGTCTACCCACTACTATTTTCTCGACAGTGAATCAGGTGCAGGGGAGGACGGAGAGATGTTCCCCGAATTAGAGAGCGCGATAATCCAGGGGCACATTCCCCTTTTGACGGCCCCCAGGGCGGCGGTTGACCGGATCCTGGGCTTTGCCAGCGCTTACCTGACCCTCCCTTCGGTTTACCTGGAAGAAGTTGAACTGATGAAAAATTAACGTTCACTGAATGAAAGAGAAACGAGCCCCCGGATCACCGGGGGCTTTTTTTTTGAAAAAAAATTTGGCCGGAATAAAAACACATCATACATTTGTGATATCAAAATGATATTAAAATGAAAAAAGAGTTTGTTCACAAGGGAAAGAGTGGCTATCTGATGCTGGCCTTATGGTTGGTGCTGGCCATCGGTTCGATTCTGGGGATCATTTTCATCCAGGATTTTTTGTATGTATTCATACCCGTGATTACGATCAGCTTATTCTGTATGGCGGGTTTAGCGGTTGTTAACCCGAACGAGTCATTGGTATTGGTTCTTTTCGGGCGGTATGTGGGAACGATCAAGGACAACGGGTTTTTCTGGTTCAACCCGTTCAACACCCGGAAAAAGATCTCCCTTCGGGCCAGGAACTTCGACAGTCAGCCGATCAAGGTCAACGACAAGGTTGGCAACCCGATAATGATTGGGTTGGTGCTGGTATGGCGTGTGGAGAACACGTACAGGGCGGCCTTCGAGGTGGATGAGTACGAGCATTTCGTGACGGTGCAGAGTGATGCTGCCTTGAGGAAGCTGGCTGGCTTGTATCCTTACGACAATTTTGAGGATGCCACGGCTGAGCTGACGCTGCGCTCCGGCGTGGAGGAGGTGAATGAGCAGCTTGCCACTGAATTGATTGAGCGATTGGAGATTGCCGGGATCAAGGTGATTGAGGCCCGGATCAATTACATTGCTTACGCTTCGGAGATTGCCGGTGCGATGTTGCGCAGGCAGCAGGCCCAGGCGGTGGTTGCCGCCCGCGCGAAGATTGTCGAGGGGGCTGTCGGGATGGTGGATATGGCCCTGGAGCAGTTGTCGGCCAAGAAGATCATTGATCTGGATGAAGAGCGGAAGGCTGCGATGGTATCGAACCTGATGGTGGTATTGTGTTCGGATGTGGCCGCCCAGCCGATCATCAATGCCGGAACCCTGCACAACTAAACGCTGATGGGAG
>JAWOHI010000382.1:0-3804 GCA_046485255.1 Bacteroidales bacterium | reverse complement strand
CCGATGCCGAGGGGCGGCTGGTGCTCGCCGATGCGCTGGCGCTGGCCGACGAGGCGGCGCCCGATCTTCTCATCGATCTCGGGACGCTGACGGGTGCTGCTCGGGTCGCGCTCGGGCCCGCCTTGAAACCGGGCTCTCCCACCACCTCAATGGTGTTGAACAGGAAGTTGCCCTTCCAGAACCTTTTGACGGCCACAGTCCCATCGGGCTGGGCATCGACCGCCAGGAGGGTCCCGGGCCGGTGGCCGGTTTGGGGCATCCACTTCACCAGGACGAACGTATGGCCGTAGGGATCGGCGAAGACCACTCCGGGGCGGAGGGCTTGGCGCGTGAGGGGCACCGGGTAGTAGTCGGTTTTTTCATTGTTGAGGGCGGTGCGGGCCGAGCCGGAATGAACGCCATCCATCACCCGCCGCATAAACGCATTGAACGCCAGCACCGAATGGTTGCGCGAAGATGCCGTCTCATTGGTGATCCAACGGCCGGTCTGCGGCGCTTTCCCGAGCCATCCGCGGTCGGCTTCGTGGTAGCCGAACGGCAGACCCAGCTTCCAGGCAAAATAGGCGCGTAAAAAATAGGGGCTGTCGGCACAATCTGGTTCCATCATCACCGTCGGGCTGGCAGAAGGGTCATCTTCATTCATTCCCAAGTGATTATGAAGGAAATTGCTTTGCTGTTCCCGCGTGATCCCGTGCAGGGCTTTCCAGGAGGCGCCCTCGCCAGCATCCCGGAACAGGGCTCCGATCCAGGCCGAAAAGAGCAGTTCGGCATCGCTCCCCCACCCCCGCCTTGTCTTCCAGATGGAAGCGCCAGGGGAAGCTGGAGCCTTTTCGGACGAAACGGTGAACTCGTGCCGGGCCATCACTTCGCCATTAATCTCGATTGAAACCGAATAAGAGCCTCCGCCCGGAGCCACCCCTTCCAGCCATTTCCAGCGGGGAGGCCCGTCGCCCTCCTTTATCGGCTTGATTTCCTGACTAATACCAGGACCTTCACAGAGAATCCGTGCTTTACGCATCGCCCCATCGCCGGCGGCCAAAACCCCGAACGGCTCGCCCGGAGCCGACCGCTCCGGCGACACCAGGAGGGCATATACCCTGGAAGTATCTGCCCAGGCGTGAGTCTCCTCAAGGGAATCGGCGGACAATACCGACAGGTCATCCGAACCGCCCTGCTGCCGGCCGCTGCAGGAGACTGCCCCGGTGAGCAGCCATCCGGCCAGTCCCACCAGGGCTAGACCCTGTATCATTAGTTTCATCCGCATCCGGTCTGGCAAACCCGTTTCATCATTTAGGCATCAGTACCCCTCTTACATACTTGCTGGCATCGAGGTACTTGCGGGCGATAGCGCGAATATCGTCCACCGTAACCGCCTCGATCATCGCCTTGTACTCTTCCAGGCTCCGGATGGGATCGCCATAAAGGGAGTAGTCGTGCAAGGCACCGATCCAGAAACCATTCTGAAGGATGTTTTTTTCGTAATCCTTCACCATCGTCTCCTTGATCTTGGCCAAGTCGGTTTCGGTCGGGCCTTCCAGCTTGATCCGCTCCATTTCGGCAAAGACTGTCTGGGTCAGGGTCTCCACCGTCTCCGGGGAGCAGCCCCAATTGGACATTATGGTGAATTCCTGACGCGGATTCCTGGCCAGGCTCTCCTGGAAGCTCACCCCGTACACGCCACCCTGCTCCTCGCGCATCTGCTCGCGTAGCTTGATGTTCATCGTCTGCATCATTATGGTGAAAAGGTTCTGGTCGGTGTCGCTCCACTCGAACGGTCCGTTGAAATACATCAGCACCATACTCTGGTATTCGCTGTTCAGGGCCAGGGAGGCATCCAGCACCCCGTCGATCAGCTTGGGGGTGACATCCCGCGGGGTTTCGGGCCGGTTCAGCGAAGGGAGGCCACCGATGTATAGTTCGAGCAGCGGCAGGATCTCATCGGTATTAAACGATCCCACAAAGAAAAACTTGAAATCGGAGGCGTCGCTGAAACGCTCCCTCGCAATCTCATAGGCCCGATCAAGGGTGATCCTGTCGATCTCCTCCAGCGGGGGGATCACGATGGCGCGGGGATGCCCGCCATAAGCCATCTTGTTGATCGAATCCATAAAGATGTACTGGGGATTGGCCGCAAAGGTCTTGATGGTTGTTTTCAGCCGTTCGATGGTGGATTGGAAGGCAGCCGGGTCTTTTCTTGGACTGGTGAACCACAGGTAGTTGAGCTGCAACATCGTTTCGAAATCCTTGACGGTCGAAAAACCGCTCAGACTTTCGTTGATATCGGAGATCATCGGTGACACGGATGCCCTGATGCCGGTCAGTTTCTTTCTCAGGCTGGGAAAATCGAACGATCCCAGTCCTCCCTGCTGCAGGAGGTTCATGGCCAGCTGCCCGGTTATATAGTCCTGATCTTCAAGCAGTGACAAACCACCCCAACTGTGGGCCGCGAAGTTGATCTCATCGTTCTTGAAATCAGTCGGCTTGAGGATGGCTACGGCGCCGTTGGAGAAGGTGACCTCGGTAAATCCGTGCTCCTGGTTGTCCAATCGCTTGGTTATCTGGCCTTTATTAGGCAGGCTGGCTAACAATGGAGCTTCGTTGAGCTGTTCGGTATAAGGCTCCAGTTTCTGTCCCCAGGCGGAGCGGATCAATCCGATGATTTCCGTTTCGGTTGGCAGGATGGTTCCCTCCTTATCCGGGGCGATCACCAGCGCCGCGATATTCTCCACGGTGGTCAATTCCCGGGCCAGGGTGTGCAGGTCGGCCAGGGTGATCCCTGGCAGGAGCGCCAATGTAACCTCCTGGTTCTGTTGGGCATCCATCGCCGGATTTTGGAGCAGGAAGTGGCTGATGTAGCGCGACGCCCAGATATCGGACTCAAGCTTATCAGCCTCTTTGACAGCACTTTCCAGATTGGTCAGAATGGCCTTCTTCTCCCGGTCGAGCTCGGCCTGGGTGAATCCGTACTGCCTCACCCGCTCATTTTCGGCCAGGATCATCTTGAGGCTTTCGGCGGTGCGGTTCTCCTTTGCCGCGACCGACAGGGTATAGGCATTGGTCAGGCGGCTGTAAAAGGATCCGATGGATGCCGAGGCGTTCATGTAGGGCGTTTCGGGTTTGATGGCCAGTTCCGACAGCCGCTTGTTCAGTATGGTGGTGTACAGCTGCTCCACCAGTTTGCGACGGTAATCCCCGTAATTCGTAACGCGCGTAGCCGGGTGCTTGAAATAGACACGGGCGGTGTGGGAGCCGGCTTCCGCGTCGGTGACGATGCTTACCAGCGGCTCCTGGTTGGCCGGGATGTCATATTCGACGCGGTTGAGCGGCCCTTCAGCCTTGGCAATGGCGCTAAAACGGTTGCGGAGCCTTTTCTCCATTTCGTTGACATCCAGGTCGCCCACCACGATCACGGCCATATTGTCGGGCCGGTACCAGGTGCGGTAGAAGCTGCGGAGGGTATCGTGCGGGAAGGTGCGGAGGATCTCCTCCTTGCCGATGATGTACCGCTCGGCATAGCGGGAGCCCTTGAGGATCACGGGGAAATATTTCTCCCGCATCCGCTCGGAAGCGCCCAGCCCGAGCCGCCACTCCTCCAGGATCACGCCCCGCTCCTTCTCGATCTCATCGGCCTCCATTGAGACCTGATGCGCCCACTCCTCGATGACACGGAATCCGTTGGTGACGTGGTCCGGGTTATCGGTCGGAATTTCAAGGATATAGACAGTCTGATCGAAGCTGGTGAAGGCGTTGAGCCCGTCGCCAAAACGTACTCCCATCGATTCCAGCATATTGATCAGGTCGTTG
>JAWOHI010000297.1:0-4877 GCA_046485255.1 Bacteroidales bacterium | reverse complement strand
CTTGTCGATGGCGTCGAGGTCCTGGTTGCGGTGAGCATCCTTCAGGCGGGTGAGGGCATCCTCGATGCTGGTCTTCTTGTCGGCGGGAAGTTTGTCGCCAAACTCCTTGATCTGCTTCTCCGTCTGGAAGATCAGGCTATCAGCCGCATTCAGCTTGTCCACTTTTTCACGCTGCTTCCGGTCCTCTTCGGCAAATTTCTGGGCCTCTTCCTTCATCCGGGTGATCTCGTGTTCGTTCAAGCCGGAGGAAGCTTCGATCCGGATCTTCTGTTCGCGGCCGGTGCCTTTATCCTTGGCCGAAACGTGCAGGATTCCGTTAGCGTCGATGTCAAAGGTCACCTCGATCTGCGGAATCCCCCTCATCGCCGGTGGGAGGCCGTCGAGGTTGAAGCGGCCGATGGTCCTGTTTTGCGCGGCCATCGGACGTTCGCCCTGCAGGACGTGAATCTCCACCGACGGCTGGTTGTCGGCTGCGGTGGTGAACACTTCGGTCTTTTTTGTCGGGATCGTGGTGTTGGCCTCGATCAGCTTGGTAAACACCCCTCCGAGGGTTTCGATCCCCATCGAGAGTGGAGTGACGTCGAGCAGGAGGATATCCTTGACCTCACCGCTGAGCACGCCGCCCTGGATGGCGGCGCCAACGGCGACTACCTCATCCGGGTTCACCCCTTTCGACGGCACTTTGCCGAAGAAATCTTCAACCACCTTCTGGATAGCCGGGATACGGGTCGAGCCACCCACCAGGATCACCTCGTCAATCTGGGAGGTGCTGATGCCGGCATCCTTGATGGCTTTGCGGCACGGTTCGATGGTGGCCTGGATCAGCTTGTCGTTGAGTTGCTCAAACTTGGCGCGGGTGAGCGTTTTGACCAAATGCTTGGGTATACCGTCAACCGGCATGATATAGGGCAGGTTGATCTCGGTGGCCGAGGAGGAGCTGAGCTCAATCTTGGCCTTTTCGGCAGCCTCTTTGAGGCGCTGAAGCGACATCGGGTCCTTTCTCAGGTCAACACCTTCCTCCGAAAGGAACTCTTCGGCCAGCCAGTTGATGATGTTATGGTCGAAGTCATCGCCTCCCAGATGGGTGTCCCCATTGGTCGATTTCACTTCGAAGACGCCATCGCCGAGCTCCAGGATGGAGATGTCGAAGGTTCCCCCGCCGAGGTCGAAGACCGCCACGGTCATATCCTTGTTTTTCTTGTCCAGCCCGTAAGCCAGTGCGGCAGCCGTCGGCTCGTTGATGATCCTCCTCACTTTCAGCCCGGCGATCTCGCCGGCCTCCTTGGTTGCCTGGCGCTGGGAGTCGTTGAAGTAGGCGGGCACGGTAATGACCGCTTCGGTAACCTCCTGTCCCAGGTAATCTTCGGCCGTCTTTTTCATTTTCTGAAGGACCATCGCCGAGATCTCCTGCGGGGAGTACTTGCGGTCCTGGATCAGCACGCGGGGCGTGTCGTTGTCGCCCTGGACCACCTTGAACGGGATCCTTCCGACTTCCTTGCTCAGGTTGGAAAATTTCTCACCCATAAAGCGCTTGATCGAAAAGACCGTCTTTTCCGGGTTGGTGATGGCCTGGCGCTTGGCCGGGTCTCCAACCTTCCGCTCACCATTGTCAATGAATGCCACCACTGACGGGGTCGTACGCTTGCCTTCGCTGTTGGGAATCACAACCGGCTCGTTCCCTTCCATCACGGCAACGCAGGAGTTGGTTGTTCCCAGGTCAATTCCAATTATCTTACTCATCTTGTTCGGGATTTCTAAATTTTTTTGCTTATCCGGAAATCTCAAGCATTGTGCCAATCCCCGAAGCGTGACAAAAAGACAGGAGGAGTGTCAGAATCCCCGGACGTAGTAATCATCCCGGCTGTTGGCAAACCCCAGTTCCCTGGTGTACATTCCGGTGGCCAGTGAGTCGATCGAATGATTGGTCAGGCCCTTACCCCCGATGACCTGCCTGAACCGGCTGCTAAAGAGGCCCAGGCCGCCCTCAATGTTCGAATAGTTCGGCTTTTCCCGCGGCGGCCCGCTCTCCGGCTTGTTCACCTCCATAAACATATAGAGTTCTTCGCCGCCGACCGTGAAGACAAAATCGAGCGCCTCACGTGCGGCGAGCCTCACGAGGCCTTCAGGGGCCGGGCCCAGCTTGGTTCCGAGCCATTGGTAAAAACGGCGATGCAGGATGCTGGTGTTGAGCTTCTCCCCGCCTGCCCCGCTGACTGAATGGAAGTGTCCGATATTCCAGAGAAGGGATTTTTTAACGGTGTCCCTGCCGGTCGCCTCAAGGTAGTGAAAGCGCACCTGAAGCTGGTAAATGCGTGTGTAGGGGGCGGTTATCCACTCCACTACCTGGTAATTGTCGTACGAGGAAAAGGCGAAGGTCTGCTTGTAGGCTTCAGGCCTGATCACCGGAAACTGACTGACAACCTGGGTGCTGCTGCTGACAGAGGCACCGGTCGAGGGGATGGTCACCTGCAGCCGATATTCACTGTTTGTAACCAGCTGGGCCTCCAATACATACAGGATATTTGGGTCGTGGATGAAAATGCCGCTGTCGCGGGCAGTCACCACCCGCCGCTCCAATTGATAAACCTCTTTCCGGGAGCCGTTAGCCCAGCGCTCAAGAACCACCTCGCCATCACGATAATAGACTGAATCAGTTTCCCGGGCCATATCCAGGGCGCTCGCCTCCCCGAGGAAGGATTTTTCGAGCCTCAGGTAGTGGGTGGTTTCATTGGGATTGAGGATGCAATAGACCACGGGCACATCCTGGTAGGGGGCGATCACCACCAGGTCGTTGCGGCATCCGTGGAGCAGGATGACCACAGCGATGGCGGCGATTCCAGTGAATAGGGATCTGATGGGTGCCCTCGATGTTGGCATTCCGGTGTTTCAGCTAAATAGTTGTACCTTTGCAACCCGTAAAGATATTCAATCATTCGTTTAAATCCCAGCGAGTATGTCCGTACAGCAGCCCATCCGCCGGATCACCACACACGTCATCCAGGAGATGAAGGTGAGGGGCGAAAAGATAGCGATGCTCACCGCTTACGATTACTCCTTTGCCCGCATTCTCGACCATACCGGGATCGACGTGATCCTGGTGGGCGATTCGGCTTCGAACGTGATGGCGGGGCACGAGACCACCCTGCCGATCACCCTTGACCAGATGATCTACCACGGAGCCTCCGTGGTGCGGGCCGTTCAGCGTGCCCTGGTGATCGTGGATATGCCCTTCGGAACCTATCAGGGCAACTCGAAGGAGGCCCTCCTCTCGGCGATAAGGATTATGAAGGAGACCGGAGCCGGAGGCGTCAAGATTGAGGGCGGTTCGGAGATCCTCGAATCGGTTAACCGGATCCTTTCAGCCGGCATACCGGTGATGGGCCACCTGGGCCTCACCCCCCAGTCGATCCACAAGTTCGGCACCTACGTAGTGCGGGCGCGGGAGGAGGCCGAGGCTGAAAAATTGGCCGCCGACGCGGTCAAACTGCAGGAGGCCGGCTGCTTCGCGCTCGTCCTGGAGAAAATACCCGCCAGCCTGGCCTCCAGGGTGACCGGCAACCTCCGGATCCCTACCATCGGCATCGGAGCCGGTCGCGGGTGCGACGGACAGGTGCTCGTCCTGCACGATATGCTCGGCATCACCACCGATTTCTCCCCGCGATTCCTCCGGCGGTATCTGAACCTGGCAGATGAGGTCGGGGCTGCCGTCAACCACTACGTCAAGGATGTCAAGGCACTGGATTTTCCGGGGGAGAAGGAGGAATATTAGTGTGGGTGTGGGTGTGGGTGTGAGTGTGGGTGTGGGTTAATAGCCCCTGGCTTCAGCCAGGGGTCACCAAATTAGGGCATAATGAACTATGGAAATATTATTTGAAGATAATCACCTGATTGCGGTGAATAAGCAGGTGGCCGACCTGGTCCAGGCGGACCAGACGGGCGATGAGGTATTGGGCGACCGCGTGAAAGCCTATATCAAGAAGAAATACAACAAGCCGGGCGACGTGTTCCTCGGGGTGGTGCACCGGCTCGACCGGCCGGTGACGGGGGCCGTGGTGTTTGCCAGGACCAGCAAGGCCCTGACCCGGATGAACAAGCTGTTCAAGGAGCACCAGGTGAAGAAGACTTACTGGGCGGTGGTGAAGGAGCGGCCCCCTGAGATCGAAGCCGACCTGGTCCACTACCTCCTGCGTGATGAGCAGCACAACAAAAGCCTGGCTTTCAACCGGCCGAAATACGGAACCAAGGAGGCACACCTGACCTACCGGTTGATCGGCTCGACCAATAATTTCTATCTGCTTGAGATTGATCTCCATACAGGTCGCCATCATCAGATCCGAAGCCAGCTGGCCAAGATCGGATCCCCGATCAAGGGTGATCTGAAGTATGGTTTCGCCCGATCCAACCAGGGGGGAGGAATTCACCTTCACTCGCGCAAGATCAGCTTCGTCCACCCGGTCCTGAAAAGTGAGGTGGTCATCATTGCCAATCCTCCGATAGAGGATCAGCTTTGGCAGGAATTCCTGCTACAGGCAGGCGACTGACCGTCAGAGGATGAACTTGAGCGGAAGCAGGTCGCTGCAGGAATCGACGCGGTGAATCCGGTTCTTGCCGGTCATCCACAGCTCAATCGAGCTTTTCTGGCGCTCTTCGGCCTCTACCAGCACCTGGCGGCACGCCCCGCAGGGATAGACCGGCTCATCCGTCAACACAGGTCCATGGCCTGCCACTAGCAACATCTTGCTAATCAACTCGTTCGGGTGATTGGCTTGCACATAGAAGAGGACCGCCCGCTCGGCGCAAATTCCCGACGGATAGGCCTTGTTCTCCTGGTTTCCGGCCGAAAACAGCCTGCCGTCAGCCAACTGGACAGCCGCACC